>JAICSD010000146.1 GCA_025937075.1 Vicinamibacteria bacterium
CGTGCGGAGTGCGGGGTGCGGCGTGGGGGGTGCGGGGTGCGGAGTGCGAGGCGACGGGGGCGCGGACGGGGCGCCCCGCTTCGCGCGGAGGCGGCTCCCCGTCGACACGTCTTTTCGGCCGCCGAGCACGAAGTGGGGCTGTCCGCGCTGGGGCCCCGTCGCGCTCAGTCGAGGGTGGAAGACGCGTGCGGCGTGCGGCGTGCGGAATGCGGCGTGCGGGTTGCGAGGCGCGAGGCGGGTGGCGCCTACTCGATGCGGAGCGCGCGGATCGGATCCAGGCTCGACGCGCGACGTGCGGGGATGAACGACGCGAGCACCGCGGAGGCCCCGAGCAGGACGAGCGCGCCGAGGAACGACATCGGATCGTAGATCCCAATGCCGTACAACTGCGATTGCAGCAGCCGCGCGACGCCGAGCGCCGCCGGCACACCGATCGCCAGACCGACCGCGAGTTGGCCGAGCGCCCCGCGAATCACGCTCCGGACGACTTCGACACGCGTCGCACCGATGGCCATGCGGATGCCGATCTCCCGCGTGCGGCGCGACACGGCATAGCTCGTGACGCCGTACAAACCCAGACAGGCGAGCAGCAGCGCCACGACACCGAACGCCGCGCTCAGCCGCGCCAGCAGGGCGTCGCCCGTGAACTGACGCGCGATCTGCTCGTCGAGCGTGATGACCGTCTTCACCGTGATCCGCCGGTCCACCTCCGCGAGTGCCTGCCGGATCTGCGCTTCGAGGCCGCGCGCGGTATTGGAAACGACGAGTTCGATCGTCGCGGGATATTGCGATCGGTCCAGGCCTTCGTCTGAATCGGACACTCCAGCCGCGCGCGAACGCTGCAGGAAGGGGAGAAAGAACATCGGGGGCTGCGCGCGGCGGCCGTCCTGGTATCTCGCATCGCCAACGATGCCGACAATCTGGAAGATTCGGTTCGACGGATCGGATCCGAAGCCGATGCGGCGTCCGATCGGGTCGGCGTCGCCGAAAAACTTCCGCGCAAAGGTGGCCGACACCACGGCGACCGGCGTCGAGGACGGCGTGTCCGCCTGCGTGACCGCGCGGCCTCGCAGGACAGGTGTCCCCGTCGTTTCAAAATAGGCGGGGCTTACCCGGTTCCACGATGCGGTCAGCCGTTCGCTCGTGCCGTGGCCGTCGACCGAGATCAGCGACGACCAGTTGTCTCCGGACATCGGGCTGTACAGCGAGAACGCCGCATCCTGGATGCCGGGAATCCGGCGCAGCCGTTCCTGGATCTGCGTGTAGACCTCGGGCAGGCGATCTTGCGGGATGGTCTGCAGGGAGGGGGCGAGGTCGGCCAACACGCGCGCGGTGCGCTGAAAGCCGAAGTCCTGCGCCTGCAGGTTCACCAGCGTGCGCGCCAGCAGCACGGCGCACGTCACGAGGACGAGCGAGATGGCGATCTGCAGCGCGACGAGACCGCGGCGAAGACGTCCGCCCCGGTCCGAGGTCGCGCGGCCGGTCCCGCGCATCGCCTCGATCGGATCGGTGCGCGACCCGAGCACTGCGGGTGCAATGCCAAAGAGGACGCCGGTGGCCAGCGAGATGGCCAGGGCGACGAACATCACGGTCCCGGAAGGAGACGGATCGACCGGCAGCGTGGCGCCGCGCATGGCAAGCGCCACGATCGCCCGGGCACCCGCGAACGCGATCCACAATCCGAGGGCGCCGCCGGCACAGGCAAGCAGCACGCTTTCGATGAGCGCCTGCCGGACGAGTCGGACGCGCGGCGCCCCGAGCGCAACACAGACTGCGGTTTCGGTCCGGCGTGCCATGCCGCGCGCCAACAACAGGTTGGCAAGGTTCGCACACGCAATCAGCAGAACGGCAGCCGCGATGCCCTGCAGCAGCTTCAATCCGGGCGCGATCTCATTCGTGAACACACGCACCCCGGCCGCCGCCGAGCCGACGGTGACGCGCTGCCGCGGGATCTGCTGGCGTTCCTCGGCCGTCAGGTCCAGGCTGCCGGCGATCCAGTGCTGCAGCGAGGCGGTCAATTTCGCGTTGAGTGCCGGCAACGAGACACCAGGCCTGACTCGCCCGATTGCGTACAACCAGTTCGCGGGTTTGTTCGTGAGCAGGTCCGCCGCCGGCTGAAGGAGCGGTTCGGTCGAGAGCGGCACCCAGAGATCGGGCGGATCGGGTTGGATCGTCTCGCCGTAGAAGGTCTGCGACGCGATGCCCACGATCGTCGCGGGAACGCCGTTCACGGTCACGGTCGCACCGACGATGGCCGGATTGCGATCGAACCGTTCGTTCCAGGCGCGGTAGCTCAGCACCGCGGCCGTCGGCGCGCCGGGACGGTCATCGTCGATCTGCAGCAAACGGCCGGCTGCCGGCACGACTTCGAACGTCTGGAAATAGTTACCCGACACAAAAGACGCGTAGATCGTGTCGTCGGGCGCGTCCGACCCGGGGCGACCGATCGTCATGGAGCGCGCATGCGCCTGAAAAGCGGCGAGGTTCGCGAACTCCGGCGTCGAATCGCGCAGGTGGCGATACAGCTCGTACGAAAAGAGCGAGTACGAGCCGGCGAGCCCGGTAGCGACGCAGCACGCGTTCGAGTCGCCGAGACGATACAACTCGGCCGGACGAGGCACTGGAAGCTCCTGTACGAGCATCCGATCGATGAGGGTGAAAATGGCCATGTTGCCGCCGATGCCGATCGCGAGCGTGGCGATCGCAATCGCGGTGAACGCCGGCGCCGACCGCAGCCGGCGAGCGGCAATAGCGATATCGCCGCGCAGTCCTCGTCCCACCGCCATGGACATCCTCCTCGTCGCGCTTCCCGACAGCCGCAATCGCTCGACGAGCAGCGGCGGGATGGACGCTGCGACCTGCCGCCGCGCCCAGCGCGTCGCCTCGGCGCCGCCCGTGGACGCCGCGCGCGCCGCTGTCTCCTCGTCGTAGTCGTCCAGGATCGCGTGGCGATGCCGCTTCGGTGCGGCGATCGCGAGCAGCCGACGTGCGAGCGGCGCAACTGGTCGTCTGGGACTCATCGCGGCTCTGTTCGCGGTTTCCAGCCCTGCATCATCCTCGACAGCATCGCGGTCGAGTGCTCGAGCGCCCGTTCCCCCGGGGCCGTCAGCATGAAGCATTTGCGCGCGCGCCCGCCCTGTATGGGCAACGGCGCCGACATCTGGTGCCGGACCATGCCCTTGTCCTCGAGACGCGCCAGCGTCGCATAGACCGCCCCAATCGAGACGCCGCGGCGCGTCCGCCCTTCGATCTGCTGGCGAATCGTGATGCCATACGCCTCGTCTCCGAGCCGCGCCAGCGCCAGCATCACGTAGAGTTCGAACTCCCCGAGGAAGTCACCTTTCGGCATAGCCGCTGAGCCCCGCGCCTTTGTTATACAAACGCGTACTTAGACGCGCGACGCGCGCCAAAGGTTGCCGCGGTCAACGGCCGGGGATACACTGCGCGCGGGCAGGCCCGAAGGCCTGCGCTACGCACCGCGGAATGCGGGCCACGTGCGGGCCTGCGCAACCTACGTCACGGAGCCGTCCGATGCCCAATACCGATATCTGGTCGATGCTCTTCGTGTTCGTGCTGGCGACGTTCGTCGGCCTTCAGGTGATTCAGAACGTGTCGCGGCTGCTGCACACGCCCCTCATGTCCCTCACCAACGCCATCTCGGCCATTGCCGTCGTCGAGTCCATCGCCATCACCGGCGCGAACTATCCGACCCCGATCCGCATCCTTGGTGTGATCGCCGTGTTTGCCTCCATCACCAACATCGTGAGCGGGTTCCTCATCACGAACCGCATGCTCAAGATGTTCAAGACGACCCGCCGTGGAGAGACCCGATGATCTCGGCCAACGTCGTCCCGTTCGCCTACCTGGTGGCGACGGTTCTGTTCATCCTGTCCCTGCGGTGGATGAATGATCCCAAGACGGCGCGCCACGCCGTCAACGCCGGCGTGGCCGCGATGCTCATCGCCGTGGGCGCGACGTGGATCGAGCCAGAGGTGGTGAACCACCTGTGGATCGTCCTCGGCATCATCGGCGGAGTCATCGTCGGCATACCGCTGTCACGGGTGCCGCTCACCGCGGTGCCGCAGCGGACCGCGCTGTCGCACGCGTTCGGCGGGGCTGCGGCCGGCCTCGTGGGCGTTGCGTACTACTACCTGTGGTGGAGCCAGGACCCGGGCCATCTGACGCCGTTCCGGACGACGGCGCTCATCACCGAGAACATCCTGGGGTTCCTGACGTTCACCGGCAGCTTGATGGCGGCCGGTAAGCTTCAGGAGGTCAAGTGGATTCCTCAGCGGCCGGTCACCTACAAGGGCCAGAACATCGTCAACATGGGCCTGCTGATTGCTGCCGTGGCGATCGGCGTCTGGGTGGTCCTGAATCCCACGACGGTCCTGGCCGCGAGACTGTTTCCCGTCGTCATTCTGCTGGCGCTGCTGTTCGGGGTCCTGCTGATCATTCCGATCGGCGGAGCCGACATGCCGACGGTGATCGCGATTCTGAATTCGTATGCGGGATTGTCGGCATCCGCCCTCGGCTTCGTCGTCGGCAACAAACTGCTGGTCACCGCGGGCGCGCTCGACGGCTCGAGCGGTCTGATCCTCGCGGTCATCATGTGCCGCGCGATGAACCGCTCGTTCACCAACGTGCTGTTCGGAGCGTTCGGCCAGGTCAAGGCCTCCACGGCGGCAGGCGAACAGAAGACGGTGAAGAGCGCGACGCCGCAGGACGTCGCGGATCTTCTCAGCAACGCCGAGCACGTCGTCATCGTGCCGGGGTATGGGATGGCCGTCGCCCAGGCCCAGCACCGGGTCCACGAACTCTACGATCAACTCACCAAGCGCGGCGTCGACGTGAAATTCGCGATCCATCCGGTGGCGGGACGTATGCCGGGCCACATGAACGTGCTGCTCGCCGAGGCGGAGATCCCGTACGAGTCGCTCGTCGAAATGGACGACATCAATCCGGAGATGCCCCAGACCGACGTCTGCCTCGTCGTCGGGGCGAACGACGTGGTGAACCCCGCCGCACGGCACGACAAGAACAGCCCGATTTTCGGGATGCCGATCATCGATGCGGACAGGGCGCACACCGTCGTGGCGATCAAGCGTTCGATGAACCCGGGGTTTGCGGGGATCGACAACGAGCTGTATTTCGACGACAAGACGTTGATGGCCTTCGGTGATGCCAAGCAGGTCATCGGCGATATCGTCAAAGCCGTGGCTGGCGAAGCTGCCATGGCGCACTGAGAGAACTCCCAACTCCCAACGCCCAACTCCCAACGTCCAACGCCCAACTCCCAACTCCCAAGCTGGTTCTCCTGGGAGTTCCTTGGGATTTGGGGATTGGCAGTTGGGCGTTGGCAGCGAAGAAATCAAAATCTGCAATCCGCTAGACAATTCTGGGTCTTCCCCCCATCTCTACCGTGCCTGCATCCGCTTGAAATACACGCATTTGCAGTGCAGGCGCGTTGGCACGCCGGCAGCATTGGGCGAGGGAGGAGGGACCGTGAAGGGATACCAATTCGGTCAGGCCGCCGCGACCCGGAGTTCGACGGTGCTCATCGTCGATGCGGCCGGCGTGCGCGACGTCTATCCCGAGTACCTCGATTTCTGCGGGTTCAAGGTGCTGAGCGCGCACGGGGCCGGCGAGGCGCTCGACCTCGCCCAGGCGCACCGCCCGGACGTCATACTCGTGGACATCGCGCGCATGGCGGCGAATACGGGCGCCGATGCGATCCGCGCGCTGAAGGCGCTCGCGGCGACCGCCGCAATCCCGGTCGTGGCGCTGATCAATCTCGCGTCGAGCGACGATTCGGAAGATGTGCGCGCGGCTGGAGCGGATGTGTACCTCTCGAAGCCATGCGTGCCGTCACAGATCGCGCGCGCGATCCGCGCGCTCCTGCTCTGGCCGCGGCGACGATGAACTGCTTCGCTGATAACTCCCAACTCCCAACTCCCAACTCCCAATTCCCAACTCCCAATTCAGAATCCGCGCTTGCTGGGTGAAGCTGGCGTGGGCGCATCAGCGGTGGGGGCGCGGCCGGGGCGCCCCACGTCGCGCCGCAGGCGCGTTCCCCGTGATCTGTCTTTTTCCGCGCCGAGCACGACGTGGGGCCGGCCGCGCGGCGCCGCGCGGGGGCCCCACCGGGTCGCGCCCTCGACGAATGACGTGCTACTTCTCCTGAAGGGCGACGCCCCAGGTGCCGTCTCCGGCGGGAATGGTCGCGATGGCTTTCCGGGCAGCGGTGTCGATGACGGTGACGTTATTCGACAACCCATTCGCGGTGTAGAGCCGCGACCCGTCGCGGGAGAGCGCGACTCCCCACGGGCGATTGCCGGTCGGGATCGTCGACACGATCTTGCGCGTGGCGGCGTCGATAATCATCACGCTGTTGCCGTGGCCCGTCGCCACGTAGACCCATTTGCCATCGGGCGACACGGCGACGCCGACCGGGTGCGCCGGCGGGGGCAGGTGGATGGAGCGCAGCGGCTTGTGACGAATCGCGTCGACCTGCGTCACGCTGCCGCCGATCTCGGCGGTCACCCACGCGTAGCGCCCGTTGGGGGAGAACGCCGCCGCGCGCGGGCGCGGGTCGACGAGGAAGCTCGACACCACCTTCATCGCGCGCAGGTCGATCACCGATACGGTGTTGCTGGTTTCGGCGGTCACGTAGACCCAGCGGCCGTTCGGACTGATCGCCACCCCTTCGGGCTCAATGCCGACCACGAGCGTTGCGAGCAATTTCCCCGACGCCAGATCCGTGACCGTTGCCGTCCCGGCGTCTTCGTTTGCAGCGATCAGGCGCTTGTTGTCGTTGCTGAGCACGAAGCGCTCCGGGTCCGACCCTGCCGGATGGTGGTCGAGGATCTTTCCGCTCGCGGGATCGATCGAGACGATGGAGTCGCCCGGGCCCTGCTTGTTCAACTGGTCGTCGCTCAACGCGACGTAGAGGCGGCCGTTGCGGAAGTCGATGCCGCGCGCGCGGTAGCCCACCTTGATCGTGTTGAGGATTTTGTTCGTCGCCCCGTCGATGATCGTGACGGTGTGCGCGCGTTCGTTGCTGACGAAGACACGATACGGCCCGGACCCCGCGGCTGGCGAGGCCGCGGCCGCGAGCAGCGCCAGGGCCACGATTGTTCTCATTGGTCGGCCACCTTTCCCACGACCTTCCCGCCGGCGCCGTCGCTCTCGATGACGTAGAGCGGCTGCTGGAGTACGCCGTTCTTGAACGAGAGCAGCGCGCCTTTGTGGCCGTCGAACTCGATATCGCGGATGGCGCCACACGGCGGCCCATTGCCGCGGAGCGCCGCTTCCAGCGCTGCCTTGACCGCGACCCACCCGAGCCACGCGCCCTCTGTCATCGGCGTGTGGAACTGCCGCGTAAACCGCTCGTTGAGATCCGAGCCGCCGAACTGCTTCAGCGTCGGGTGCCAGACTGCGATCCGGTACTCCCCGTCCTTTCCGCTGCGCTTCTTCCAGGCGGCGAGGAGGGAGGCGCGTTCGGCAGGCGAGGGAGCCAGCCGGAAATCACAACCGGCGGACTGGAGTGACACACCGTTGGTGCCGTGCACGATTGTCGCAAACGGGTGCGCAGCCGCCGCCTCGAGGCGGACGTCACGTCCCAGCAGCTTCGCGGTCTGCTGCGCCTCCGACAGGCCAAGGTGAACGCCCTCGTCCACGTCGGCCGGGGCGCCGCCCGCCTGCCACACAAGCACGATCGCTTCCGGGGCCGCGTGCAGCGGAGCGGTTGACGGCACCCACCATGCGAGCGCAAGCACGCTTGCAGTAACGAGTCGTAATGCGCGCATCATCGCAACGTGTAGAGATAGGCCGTGATGTCTCTCGCGTCCTGGTCGTTGACACCCATATCGGGCATGACGTTCTTCGGGTCGATCTGCTGCGGGTGCTTGATCCACCGCATCATGTTGTCCGGCGTGTTCGTCAGGTGGCCGCCGAGGATGCTGCGGCTCGCGATGTTCGTCAGCGGCGGCCCGACGGTCGCGTTTGCCCCGGCGACCCCGGGGATCGTGTGGCACCCGCCGCAGCCGTACTTGTCGATGGCAACCATTCCCTTGCCTGGATCGCCGCCGGTCAGGGTACGCGCCTGGTCGAAGGCGTTCTGACGCCGATCGCGGCACGCGCTCGACCCACACGCCAGCGCGAACACGACGACAGCCGTCAGCATTGCGAGGCTACCGCGCATGCGGCGCCTCCGGGACGTGGCGGATCAGCGCCTGCGTGCGACCGAGCTCGACGCGGCGGTCCGCCTCGCCGAGCCACGCGGCGAACAGCGCGAGGCCGAGCACGATGAATACTACGCCGGCGGGAATCCACATGAGCAACCCGGCGAGCTGCTGGTCGGCAACCGCGTCGACGCCCCATCGCGCACCCTGCACCACATAGTCGTTGTACCACGCCGCCGGCGAGACCGTCAGCAGCACGCCGAGAGCGCTGCTGTACACCGCGGTCAGGAAGACGTACACAACGGCGAGCCCGTAGCCTCGGCGTCCGTAACGACCGTGCACCATGCCCCACCAGAACAGCGAGGCCGCGATGACGAACGACAGGTGCTCGAGCGCGTGCACGCCGTTGTGGCGGAGCGCGGCTTCGTAGAGGACGGGCAGATGCCATCCCCAGATCGCGGCGCCCTGTATGAGAAAGACCGCAAGCGGTCCCGTGATCGTGCGCCACGTCCAGTTGATCGTGGGCGAGCGCAGTGTGCTCATGACGCTCGTCCGTCGTGCCGGCCGAAGCGCCCACAGCCAGACCAGCAGCGGGTGTCCGAACATGATCAACGGCGCCGCGACCAGCATCAGGAGCATGTGCTGTGTCATGTGCACAGACAGGAGAATCTGCGAGAGCCATGCGATGGGCGACAACAGCGCGACCGCCAGGATCGCGTGCCCGGCCAGGAACGACGACGCCTCCCATCGCGCGATGCCGTGCCCCGCGCCGGCATGCCGCCACAGCGCGCGGATGCCCACCGCATAAAGCGCGCACGACGCAACGAGCGGAACAATGACCAGCGGATCCCACGTCCACTCGTGCGCCGCCGTCGCGGCGAGTTCGTGTGCCGAGAGGGGAACCGAGAACCCGAGAACCCAACCCGAGAACCAGAGAACCCGAGAACCCGAGAACCGCGTCATGGGTTGCACGGCTGCAGGAAAAACGCCGGAATTTCCATCGCCAGAATGACCAGCGCGAACCAGAGTGACAGTCCGAACGCCGCGTACGAAATGAATCGCGCCCGAATCAGCGCCGTGCGCTCCGGCTGCGCGGCCGTCGACGCCTGCGACTCGGGGGCGGGCGGCGGCAGCACACGCCAGGTCGCGAACCCGATGATCGCGATGAGCACCACCGCCGACGCAATGGCCAGGTGGAGCATCCACTTGCTGCCTTGCTCGCACGCGACGTACGACATGGTGTAGTTCGTCTGGAGCACCGCCGCCCAGGCGAGCGGGCCCACGAA
>JAICSD010000136.1 GCA_025937075.1 Vicinamibacteria bacterium
ATCGTCCCGAATCCGCCGCCGTAGCACAGGAGGATCACGCAGGCGAGCATCGTGAACGCGGTGAAGCTGTGAATCGACGGCAGCAGGAAGAACACGACCGCCTGAATCGGAAACATGATCAGGAACACGGCGCGGCGTCCCGCGAAATCGGACAGCCATGCCCACACGAAGCGTCCGGTGCCGTTCGCGATCGAGATGATCCCGACCATCGTGGCCGCCGTTGCAGCCGACACGCCCGTGATCTCCTCGGCCATCGGCGCCGCCTGCGAGATGATCGCGATGCCCGCCGTCGTGTTCAGGAACAGCAGCGCCCAGAGTCCGTACCACTGCCAGGTGCGGATGGCCTGTGCGAGCGTCCGTCCTGTTTCCACGCGCTCGTTCGAGGCCGCTGGAGGGATCCAGCCCGCGGGCCGGTAGCCGGCGGGCGGATTCTGCATGAACGTCCCCGCAGCGCTCACCGCGACGAGATACACTGCGCCGAGAATCGCGAACGTCTTCAACGGCCCCACGCGCTCGATGAGCGCTGTCGCGACCGGCGCCGCGATCAACGCACCGGCGCCGAATCCCGCGACGGCGATGCCGGTGATCATTCCACGCCGATCGGGAAACCACTTCACCAGCGTCGCGACGGGGACGATGTAGCCGAGGCCGAGACCGATGCCTCCCAGAAGCCCGTACGACAAGTACAGCCACCAGAGGTGTCCGTTCGAGAGGCTCGCGAGAAACACGCCGGCGCCGTAGAACAGGCCCGCTGCAATCGCGACCGTGCGCGGTCCCGCACGCCGCATCCAGAGCCCGCCCGCGAATGCGGCGAACCCGAGGACGAGAATCGCAATGGTGAAGGTGAGCGTGACCTGCGAAATCGTCCACCCGAACGTTCGCGTGAGCGGGATGCGGAACACGCTCCACGCGTAGACGGCCCCGAGCGCGACCTGCATGACGACCCCGGCGGCCGCGATGATCCAGCGGTTTGGCAAACGCGGGAAGTCTACTACAAGACCTCGAAGCCGATCGTGCTGTCACGGCCGACGGCCGGTCGTGATCTTCGTGCCCTTTGCGATCTTCGTGATGCGCCGTCCGCGCCGTGATCTTCGACGGCTACGCCTTTGATATGGTGAGCGCCACATGTGGCCGCACAACTACGAACCTCTGGGTGGAAGTCTGGCGTGGTCGGCTGTCGCGGCGGCAATTCCGGTCGCCGTTCTGTTCTTCATGCTCGGTGTCAAGCGCAAGCCAACGTGGATGGCCGCAACCGGTGCGCTCGGGTCCGCCCTCATCGTGGCGCTGGCGATCTACCGCATGCCGCCGGCGCTCGCCATCACCTCCGCTCTCTACGGCGCTGCGTTCGGCTTCTTCCCCATCGCGTGGATCTGCTTCAGCGCAATCCTGCTGTACCGAATTGCGGTTGACACCGGCAAGTTCGAGACGATCAAGAACTCCGTCGGCGGTCTCACGAACGATCGGCGCCTGCAGGCGATGTTCATCGCGTTCTCGTTTGGTGCGTTCATCGAAGGGGCGGCCGGCTTCGGCGCACCGGTCGCCGTGTCGGGTGCGATGCTCGCGGGGCTCGGGTTCTCGCCGTTCTATGCAGCCGGCATCTGTCTTCTCGCCAAC
Organism: Vicinamibacteria bacterium; assembly: GCA_025937075.1. The sequence continues at coordinate 1,615 of JAICSD010000136.1, forward strand.
ACCACGCCCGTGGCGTTCGGATCCATTGGCATTCCGGTAACCACGCTCGCCAACATCACAGGCTTGCCGGTGCTGTCGTTGAGCGCAATGGTCGGACGCCTGTGCTCGATGGTATCGGTGTTCATCCCGGGATATCTGATCGTCGTGATGAGCGGTCCCCGGCGGGCGCTCGAGGTGCTGCCGGCGATTGCTGCGTGCGGGTTGTCCTTCGCGGGGGTGCAGCTCTACGTGTCGAACTTCTGGGGGCCGGAGCTGACGGACATCATGAGCTCGCTCACGTGCATCGGCGTCATGGTGCTCGTGCTGAAAATGTGGAAGCCAAAGACGATCCTGCGGCTCGAGGGAGACAGGCCGGCGACGGCCGCGCCGCCGCGGCTGTCCCGCGGTGAAATCTTCACCGCGTGGCTGCCCTACATGCTGCTGATTGCGTTCGTGCTCGTCTGGGGCAAGCCCGACATCAAGGCCGCGCTGAACCGATGGACGGACGGTCTCCTGCCGGCCTTCCTTCCCCACAGCCGGACGATGCTGAACGGGATTGAGGTGCCGGGATTGCACAATGTGATCATGAGGATTCCGCCGGTGACGGCGCGTCCGGCGCCGTATCCTGCGATCTTCGAGTTGAATTGGCTGAGCGCCGCGGGAACCGCGTGCTTCCTCGCGTCGGTCGCCACCGCCATCGTGCTGGGGATGAAGCCGCGCGCCTTTGCGCACACGTACGCGGCCACGTTCAGGCAGCTCGCGCTGCCCATCTACACGATTGCCTGCATGCTCGCGCTTGCCTATCTGATGAATTATTCCGGCATGACGTCGACGCTCGGGCTGGCGCTCGCCGCGACGGGCGTCGTGTTCCCGTTCTTCAGCGCCGTGCTGGGATGGCTTGGCGTGTTCCTCACAGGCAGCGATACGTCCGCCAACGCGCTGTTCGGCAATCTGCAGGTGGTGACGGCCAATGCGTTGGGGCTCAATCCGATCCTGACGGCGTCCGTCAACTCCGCCGCAGGCGTCGTCGGCAAGATGATCTCGCTGCAGAGCATTGCCGTTGCGGTTGCCGCGACCGGCATGACGGCCGAAGATGAGGGAACGCTCTTTCGATTCACGATCAAGCACAGCATCCTTCTCATGGTCGTGATGGGCATCATCTCGATGCTGTGCGCCTATGTGATTTCGGGCTACGTGCCCGTGCTCCCGCCGAGACAGCCATGACGCAACGCTGGTACGAGATCGCCAACGAACAGGACGTCGCCTCTCCGGCGCTTCTGCTGTATCCGGATCGTGTGGAGGAGAACATCCGACGGATGATCCGGATGGCTGGCAGCGTCGATCGCGTTCGCCCGCACATGAAGACGAACAAGCTGCCCGAGGTCGTGCGCATGGTCATGGCCCAGGGCGTGAGGAAGTTCAAGTGCGCGACGATCGCCGAGGCCGAGATGATCGCCGCGTGCGGCGCGGCGGATGTGCTGCTCGCCTATCAGCCCGTCGGGCCGAACGCTCGTCGGCTGGCTGACCTGGTCCGGCGATTTCCGACCACGCGGTTTTCCGCGCTCGTCGACGACGAGGGCGCGTTGCGCGCGCTGTCGAAGCAGGCGGCGGACTCGGGCGTGACGATCGACGTCTTGCTCGATCTCGATTGCGGCATGCACCGGACGGGAATTGCGCCCGACGATCGGGCCGCTGCGCTGTATCGATTGATGGCGAACCTCCCGGGGATCAGGCCTGCCGGGCTGCACGCGTACGACGGCCACATCAGGGATGCGGATCCTGCGGCGCGCGAACGCTCCTGCGACGCGGCATTTGCACCGGTGCGCGCGTTGCGCAAGCAGTTACAGGAGGCCGGCTTGCCCGTGCCGGTACTGGTGGCGGGTGGCACGCCGACGTTCCCCGTCCATGCCACGCGCGCGGACGTGGAGTGCAGCCCAGGAACGCTCGTATTCTGGGACTGGGGCTATAGCGCGTCGTTCCCGGACATGGATTTCCTTCCCGCGGTGACGTTGCTGACGCGGGTGATCAGCAAGCCCGGGGCTGACCTTCTTTGCCTGGATCTCGGACACAAGGCTGTGGCCTCGGAGATGCCGCACCCCCGCGTGCAGCTCTTCGGTCTTGAGGACGCGCGGTTCACCGGACACAGCGAAGAGCACCTGACGCTCGAGACGCACCGCGCCGGAGAGATTGCCGTCGGGACCACGCTCTATGGGATCCCGTGGCACATATGCCCGACCGTCGCGCTCCACAGCCAGGCAGTCGTCGTGCGCGACGGCCGCGCCGCAGAGCGCTGGGACGTCGTCGCGCGCGCGCGGACGATCACGATCTGAGTCGGCCTCTTCGGCGCGCGACGCTGGGCGCATTGTGGGTCGTCGCTTCTCGGGCTGGAGAGCGCCAAGCCGCAGCTGGTATCCGGCTCGGGGCTCCCGCCGAGCCGCTCCCTATACCTTCATTGCCTTCAGCGCCGCGACGCTGGCCTTCGTCAGCTCCATGTTCTGCTCGACGAAGTAGTTCTTCACGCCGCCCACTTTCGCGGCCTTGAACGTCTTCTCCCAGTCGATGCTGCCCTTGCCCACCGACGTCTGCACGCCACGGCCGCGACCGCCGCCGCCGCGCCCGCCGCGTCCGCCTCGACCTTCCTGCCCCGGAGGCGGCGGAGGTGGCGGGGGCGGCGTTGCGTTCAGATCGACGTCCTGCACGTGCATCGAGATGAAGCGTCCCGGGTACTTCGTGAAGTACTCGGCCGCCACGAAGCCCTGGCCGATCGTCGACATCTGGAACTGGAACTTCACAAGCTTGGGATCGAGCAGCTCCATCAGGATGTCGTAGGTGCGCTTGCCGTCGACCGACGACAACTCGAACCCTTCGTTGTGCAGTCCCTGCTGCAGCCCGTTCTTGGCTGCCACGGCGGCAATCTTGTTGTACTCGTCCGCCGCGCGCTTCACATCGTCCATCGTGGGATTCGAGCCACCGCCGAGCGACGCCACCATCATCTGGGTCATGCCCACTTCCTTGGCCCAGTCGATGCTCTTCTGCTGCGCCTCGCGGAGCTCCTTCATGCTGAAATGCGCGCTGATCGCCTTCAGGCCGTGATCCTTGAGCGTCTGCTTGACCTGCTTCGCATCCGACAGGCTGGCGAAATCCGCGTAGCCGAACGGCGAGCACAACTCGAGCTGCTGGACGCCGATGTCCTTGAGCGTTTTCAGCAGGCCGGCGAAGTCCCCGTCCTTGATCATCTGCCGGTGCGGGTACGTCTGGCTGCCGATCGGAATCCCGAGGGGATTCGCCTCGAGCAGCGCGCCGCCCGCCGCCGCCAGGATGCCTGCCACCGCCGCGTCCGTCGCCGTCTTCCTGAAGAACTCACGCCTGGAAATCGCTGCCATGAACGCCTCCCCGAAAGCGAATGTCGAATGCCCAACCCTGACCCCGGATCCCGGACCCCGGATCCCCATCCCCGGCTGCTTACAGCTCGCGAATTTTGATGTTGCGGTACTTGATGTATCCCTCGAATCCGCCGGCCTCTCCCGCAGGCGGCCACTGAAGGCTGATCGGCCCGGCTTCCTTCCACTTCGCCTCCGCCGGATCGGTCGGATCGTCGGTGACGTCGCAGATCTGCTGTCCGTTCAGCGCCACCGTCAGGTGCGGCCCCTTCGCGGTGATCCGCAGGTGGTTCCACTGCTCCTTCTTCCGCAGGTTCGGGAACTTCTCGTCACCCGAATCGAGCCAGAGCACGTTGTGCTGCGGGCCCAGACCCTTCGGCGAGACGCGGTGGACGACGATGCCGATGTATTCGCCGGCTTCGCGCCGCCCGATGTTCACCTGATAGCCAGTGCGGAAGGAAATGCCGCTGTTGTACGTGCACGTCTTGTCGATGCTGGCGTTGGCCTGCTGCGGGCCGCTGCGCTCGGGCGTGCACTGCGTGCCGTGCTCGGCCAGCTGGAAGTCCAGCTCCAGATCGAAATCCTTGAACTGCTCGCTGGAGACGAGGCTCCCGCGCCCGCTTCCCTGCCCCCCGACGAGCACGCCATCCTCGACTTTCCATGCCGCCGGCGGCGCGCCGTTCGAGCCGCCGCGACCGGCCGCGACGGACCACCCGGTCAAATCCTTGCCGTTGAAGAGCGGCTTCCAGTCTCCTGCCGGCGCGCCGGAGCCCGCCGAGGCAATAACGAACGATAAGAGAACGAACGCACAGCAAGACGAACACACCCGCACGACGGTCGATTTCATGAAGGACACCTCCCGGCGTGCGTAAGCATCTTCGAATGCAGCTCAGTTTGGCAAGCCCTTTTAGAAAGTGAGGGGTGACATCGCGCGATGGTGTAGGATGCTCGCCGTTTCCAATGACGAGAGCGCTTCCGCCTGAAGACGGAAGCGACGTTCCCGTAGCTGACCTGCCGGAGGCAGTCGATGAGGCGATTCGTCCTTGCGTTCGTGATTCCGTGTGGCGTGCTCGTGGGCGTCGTCGTTCACGGCCAGCAGACGCCGGAGCAGACGGCCGCGGCCTTGAAACCCGCGTCCGGGCTCGAGGTGAAGCTCTGGGCTGCCGAGCCGATGCTCTCGAACCCGACCAATATGGCCATCGACGAGCGCGGCCGCGTCTGGGTGCTCGAAGGCGTGAACTACCGCCGTACGGCGCGCAATCTGCCCGACATCCGGCCGGAAGGCGATCGCATCGTCATCCTCGAGGACACGAACCAGGATGGACGAGCGGACAACGTCAAGGTGTTCGATCAGAATCCGCAGATTCGCGTGCCGCTCGGGATTGCCGTGCTCGGCGACAAGGTATACGTCTCCCAGTCGCCCGACATCATCGTCTACACCAAGGACGCGGACGACAAGATCCTGAAGAAGGAAGTGCTGCTGACGGGATTCTCGGGCGTCGACCACGACCACGGGGTGCACGCGGTCGTCTTCGGCCCCGACGGCAAGTACTACTTCAATCAGGGCAACACCGGCTTCGACGTCACGGATCGATCCGGGACTCGGATACAGACGCAGGGTACGGGCGCGAACACGCGGCCGACGCCCGGATTCTATGAAGGGGCGGCGTTCCGGATGAACGCGGACGGGACCGGCCTCGAGGTGATCGGTCAGAACTTCAGGAACCCGTACGAGCTGACGGTCGATTCATTCGGCAACGTCTTCCAGACGGACAACGACGATGACGGGAACGCGTGGACGCGGCTGCTCTACAACATGGAGGGGGGCAACTACGGATTTCGCGGACCGCTGAACAAGACGTGGCTCGAGGATCACAGCACTCACTGGCACACGGAAGTGCCAGGCGTGGCGCCGCTGATCTATCGGCTCGGCGCCGGATCGCCGTGTGGTCTCCTGGTCTACGAGGGCGATCTGCTCCCGCCTGCGTACCGGGGACAGCTCATCCACGCGGAGGCGGGAAAGCGGATCATCGCGATGTACCCGCTCACGGTGGAAGGAGCGGGATTCACCGCGCGGAGCGAAGACGTCGTGAACGGCGGCGATGACACATGGTTCAGGCCGAGCGACGTTGCCGTCGCTCCCGATGGCGCCGTCTACATCGCGGACTGGTACGACCCGGGCGTCGGCGGCCATCAGATGGGCGATCCTGACGGCAAAATGGGTCGCATCTATCGCGTCGCCCCATCGGGCAACAAGCCGCGCGTCCCGAAGCTCGATCTCAAATCGGCGGCGGGCCTGGCGGCCGCGCTCTCGTCGCCGAACCCGTCCACGTTCTATGTCGCGTACACGGCCTTGAAAGCGCAGGGCCAGGCTGCGGCCAGCATGCTCCAGTCGATGTGGCGTCAGGACAATCCGATTCTGAAGGCGCGCGCGTTGTGGCTGCTCGGCGGTCTGGGCAGCGAGGGATCGACGGCGATTCAGGAGGCCCTGCACGATCGCGATCCACGCTTCCGCGTTCTGGGACTCCGCGTGGCGCACTTGAACGGTGCGGACATGCTCGCAACGTCGAGGCCGCTGCTCCACGACGAGTCGCCGCAGGTGCGGCGCGAGATCGTGCTGCTGCTGCGCGATCCGAACCAGGCACTGATGCTGCCGCCGTATCTTCAGAAGGATCAGGTGCAGCCGACCGCCGAGTGGCTCGATGCGATGACCGAACTGGCGTCGCAGTACGACGGCAAGGATCGGTGGTACCTCGAAGCGCTCGGGATTGCGGCGCGCGGCCGCGAAGACGCGCTGTACGGGCGGTTGAAGGCGAACAGGAGTGAGATGTCGTCGATGGCATTCCGGCAGCTCGTCTGGGGGCTGCGGCCGAAGAGCTCGCTGCAGGATCTCGTCGATGCTGTGAACGACCCGTCCACGCCCGCTGACGAGCGCTCCGTCGCGTTGAGCTCCATCGGCTGGATGCAGTGGCCCGAAGCGGCGCGGGCGATGGAGTCGATCATTCTTGCGCCATCGACGCCGCCGGAGATCGGCGCCGCGGCCTTCGGCCTCTACAGCCACGAGCTGTTCAGCATGTGGACCGATTCGCGAACGAGCCCCGCGTTGCCGGCGATCATGCGGAAGGAGTTCGCCACGCCGTCGTCGCAGAGCGCGGCGGTTGCGGTGGCCGACGTCCTCGACGACCCGCAGTACCTGCCGGACCTGCTCGGGCTGGCGAGCTCCGCATCGGCGGCTCCGGATGCGCGCGCGGCGGCGATCGATTCGATCTCGATGAAGCACGATCCGCGGTATCTGTCGGATTTCGAGGCGCTCGCGTCGAGCGGCAACGGCCCGCTTCCAGTTCGAGTGGCGGCCGTCCGTGCGGTGGGCAACCTGGGGCAGCCGGATGGCGAGAAGTGGGCTGAGCAACTCCTCGTCAGCGACGCACCGAACGAGGTTCATGCGGAGGCGCTTCGCGTGCTGGCGCGCTCCGTCACGGGCCTGAATGCGATCCTCGATTTGGCCGAGCAAGGCAAGTTGCCGCCGGAGCTGAAGAGGCTCGCCACGAGTCTCACGAATTCTGCGGCACCGCCCCCGACCGGCCGGCGAGGCGGGCCGATGTCGCCGGTCGCGATGCGCGTCCGCACGGCGCCCACGGACCCCGCGTACGTCGCGATTCGCGAGCGCGCGGCGAAGGCGTTGCCGATGCCCGCAGCGAAACGGATCCCGACGGCATTCGAGCTCGATCTGAACTACGCGGGCAAGCCGGAGGCCGGGCGGAAGGTGTTCGAGACCGACGGCGGCTGCGCCGCATGCCATAGCCTGGGCGGCAAGAAGCTGCTCGGTCCAGACCTGTCCGCGATCGGCGCGAAGTACGGCAAGCAGGCGCTCCTGGACAACATCCTCAATCCCAGCGACGCCATCGCCCCCGAATACATCATGACGACGATCACGTTGAAGAGCGGTGAGCGCGTGCAGGGCCTCGTGACGCAGGAGAGCGCGGATCGGCTGGTCGTGACCACTGCACCCGATCAGGAGCGCCGGATCAATCCTGCCGAGGTCGCCGCGCGCGACCAGCTTCGCGTGTCGCCGATGCCCGAGGGTCTGCTGAACAACCTCTCGTTACAGCAGATTGCGGATCTGCTCGAGTTCCTGACGACTTTGAAGTGAACCCTGGAACCCCTGGAACCTCCTGTAGGATCGAACGATGAAATACGCCCTGCTGTCCGTCTCCTACTCCGGCCTCTTCTATGCGGGCAACGCCCTCACGATCGAGCAGCAGATCGTCAAGGCGCGCGAGCTGGGGTTCGACGCGCTGGCGATCGAGACCAAGCGACCGGTGGCGTCGCCGATCGATCTGACGAAGGCGGATCGCGCCCGGATCAGGGCGGCGGCGGCCGACCACGGGATTGCGCTCTGTGCGATCGAGAGCCTCTCGAACTTCACGAGCGCGCTGATGGAAGAACGGGAGAACAACCTCGCGATGATGCGGGCGGTGCTGGAGCTTGCCGCTGATCTCGGCGTGGACGTCGTAAAGGTGTTCGCCGCATGGCCCGGGTTGATCGACGACGAAGAAGCGATCGCGATGTACGCGCCCTACGAGCGCGGCAATCACTACAAGCGGCTGTATCCGCCCGATCTGCGCCGCTGGCAGCGCGCCGTGAACGGCATCCGCGAAGTCGCCGACTGGGCGGCCGGCCTGGGAATCACGCTCGCGATACAGAATCATCCTCCTGTGATCACCCCCGGCTACGAGGATCGGAGGAAGGAAAGAAAGCCGCACAAGCCTTTGAAAATGCGCGCCGTTGTCTCACCAGTGCGTTGCCCTACATCTCCGATATCACCATAGGGCCGTTCGGATATCTCGGACCACGGCCAAT
>JAICSD010000555.1 GCA_025937075.1 Vicinamibacteria bacterium
GTCATCCACAGGATCTGTTCCGGCGGCGCCACGCCCGCCCCGGACTGCGTGGCCTCGGGATCGATGTCGCTGATCGTCGGGCGGATCTGCCCGCCCTTCGCGTCGCGAACGTTCGATTGCCACGCGAGCGTCGCCGCGCGCGGAAGATCCAGCACGCTGCCGCCGAAGCGCGGGAGCAGCACGTGGCCCGCCGCGGGCTGGCTACTGTAGTACCAGTACTGATCATCCAGCCGCACGTCGAGCCCGCCCGATCCCTCGAACGATTCGATGTACGCCTGCTGCCCCGCGTTCGGGCGCGGCTTGCTCGCCGCGAACTCGGCGGCGAGCGACACGTGTGAGGGCGCGCTCGTCTCGCCGTACGGCATGCGCGACACGAGACGCGTGAGCGCATCGGCGTCCCAGTTCAGCACGGTGCTCACGCCGCCGATGAGCGTCGCCGCCGGCTCGAGGCCGAGCGTGGGCCGCGTGTACGCCGTGCGCTGCGACTGCGACAGTGCGAGTAGGTTGATCTGCCCGTTCGCGAGCGGGATCTCGAGCGAGCCACCGAAGATCGACGTCGGCGTCTCGATGAAGAGCGGGTTCTCCTCGAACTGCACGGTGACCTGTCGAGATCGCGGGAAGAGCGTGTCGGGTCGCGCGAAGTTCACGCGACCGAGGTCGTAGTCCACCGTGTAATCCGTCCCGCGCGCGAGCGGGATGTTGTCCACGAGGATCCGCTCGGAGTTCGGCCGAACCTGCACCGCGCCGAGCGAGAGCGTGCCGTTCGTCCCGTTTCCTTCCGCCTGATAGCGCAGCCGCAGGTGATAGACCGCCGGCGGACGCTGCGGTGACGCGAGATACTCACCCGGCGTCGTGTACACGGTGTCGTTGTGCGGATTCGTCGGCCCCGCGATCCCGTTCGACGCGAACGGTCGCACCGACGGGAAGACGAGGAACTGGTCCCGGATGATCTGCGTGCCGAACACGCCGACGCCGAGCGCGTAGTCGGGATCGGTGGATCGCGGCCAGAGCCGGTTCTCGACGTCGAACGACGACGTGTTCGTCGACTGCGCGAGCCCGAAGAGCTGCAGGTACGTGTCGGCATTGCCAGCCGGCGGCTTCTCCTGACTCGTCGCGTTGCCGGTGAGGATCTTGACGATCACGCTCTGGCGAACGACGTCGTTGCCGCCGAGCCGGTACACCGAGCGAATCTCGCGATCGAATGCCGGATCGCCCGGGGAGACGCCCGGATCCCAGAGGAGATTCGCGTACTGCTCGTGATCCGAGGCGTACTCCAGGTCCGGCGTCCCGCCGGTGTTCACGTAGGTCGTGACCACGCCGTTGATGCGGACCTTGTACGCGACGACGAGGCGCTCGTTGTTGAGCGAGAGCGGGCGGACGAGCGCGATCCAGAGGCGCGACGGATCGGCGTAGTAGTCCACGCCCTCGCGCAGGAACTCGTACACCTGGCCTCGGCGCGAGCGCGGATCGCCGATCAGGCGAAACTGCGGCCCGTTCGGATTCGGTGGCTGACCGCCGATGAGCAGGCGGTAGACGTAGATCTGCACCGGACGGATCGTGTCGGGGAGCGCGGACGCGAGCGCCGACATCTGTCGCCGGTTCAGGATGTCGATGTTCGGGTAGCCGGCGAACTGGCGCGGATCGACGGTGAAGAA
>JAICSD010000232.1 GCA_025937075.1 Vicinamibacteria bacterium
CGCCAGGAGCAGCTTGAGACTGGATTCGGCAACGAATTGCGCGACAACGAGCGGCCAGTTTGCCGCCGCGACGAGCGCGCCGCGTTTGAGCGCTGTCTTCAGGCCCGGGGAAGGCAATAGGGTATTGTACAGCCGTTCCGCCATCCCTTATCGCTGATCCCCTCCTCGAATCGCGAATCGGGAATCCCGCCCGAATCAATGAATCCCGATTCGGCTGCATAATTCCGATCGGCACTCCGCGCCGATCCGAACAGCCGAGAAGGGATTAGGGATTCCGTGACGCTGACGTCTCCATCGCGACCTCCCATCCGGCTCCTGTTCCGGGGCATTACCGTCGTCGCCCTCGCCGGCGCGATCGGCTTCGCGCTGGAGTTGTGGCAGTTCGGGCGGTCAGACGCGGCCGCGGCGGCGGAAGCCGAACGCGTCATCCGCAACGAGTTCACGGTGATGGGCGCCGCCACACGCGACGCGGCGGCATCGGCGGCCGCGCGCGCGCAATTGCCGCCTCCGGACAATACCAGCCAGGAAGCCATCCGGCGGCTCTTCGACGTGGCGTCGAGCGCGCGCGGCGAGACGAGCGCGCGCGATGCCCTCGCGGTCACGATCTACGACGCGTCCGGCGGACCGCTCGCGTGGTCGGGACGCGCGTCGGACCCCCCTGTCGATCGCATCCGTGGGGGGCCGTCCGTGTTCGTGGTGTCCTCCCCCCTCGGCCTGCGGCTGGTGGCGGTGCGCCCGATTCCGCCGGTGACGGCCGGGCGACCGCCTGGCTCCGCAGCGGCCGAACACGCCATTGCGCCGGCGCCTCTCGATACGACGCTGGCCGCGCAGTCGCAATACACGCTGTCGACGCCTGTGGGGCCGGTGACGCTGTCGCCGGCTGGCTCTCCGGCGCGCAGCGTCGCTGCCGGGGACTACACCTTCTCCATCGAAAGCGTCGCCGGTGCGCCGCTCGTGACCGGCCGCGTCCGCGCCGCCGATCTGGCGGCAGCCCGCAGCGCGTGGCGCCGCGGCGTCGAAGTCGTGTTGCTCGCGCTCTCGGCGGGCGTCCTGCTGCTGCTCGCAGGGCCGCTGCTCGATCGTCGTGGCAGGGCGCGATCGGCGCGGCTCGAACTCGGGCTCAGCGCTGGAACGATGGCCCTCATCATCGGTGCCGCGGCCGTGCTCTGGCATGCGGAGCGACTGCTCGGGTCGTCCGCCTGGCGGCGTCCCCTCGTGCTCCTCATCGCCGGGGGCGCCGCGGCCGGGATCGCCGCTACCGCGGTGTCCGGCGTCGTCCGGTTGCGCGTCGCGCTGCGAACGTTGCGGCACTGGGTCGCCGACGAACCGCTGTTGTTCGGCATGGCGCAACTGTGTGCCGGCGTCGTGCTGGCCGCGCTCCTCGCCTCCGTCGAGCGGCTGCTCGGACGCGCCGTCGATCCGCAGGCGATGGATCTCCGCCACTTCTCGCTCCACCCGTGGAGCGGCCCCCGCCTCGTGTCTCTGGCGGGCATCCTCCTGGGGCATGCCGCCGCACTCTGGGGCGGGGCGCTGGCGTGCACGGTCGCGATCGCGCGCTGGCGTTTGCCGCGGCGGCTGTCCGCCTGGCATGTCGTCGCGTTCGTGTTGTGGGTGGCGCCCGCCTTGATCCTCGGGACGTGGCAACCCGTTCCCGGCCAGCCGCTCCCCGGCGCCGCGTTGATCCTCGGCGCGCTCGCCGCGGCGGTGGCCGCATTGTTCGCGGCGCGGCTCGCGCTCTGGTACCGCCAGACGACGGTGGTGTCGCGCATCCTCGCGCTGTTCCTCGCCTTTCTGCTGCCGGCGCTCCTGATCTATCCGTCGGTCGCGTTCTTCGTCGACCGCTCGACGCGCGGACTGATCGAACGGCGCTATGCGGTCGAGACGATGGAGCATCCGGCTCGCATGCTGCAACGTCTGCAGGAGGCGCTTGCGGAAATCGACGCGCAGCCGTTCCCGTTCGATGCGATCGACGCGCGATCGTCCGGCGGCGCGCCGCGGACGGATCCCGCGTTCGCGATCTGGAACAAGACCGCGCTCGCGCGCAACCGGCTGACGAGCGACGTCGAACTCTTCGATCGCGACGGCAATCTGGTCAGCCGCTTCGCGTTGAATTTTCCGGAGTACACCGGCGCGTCCCTGAAGCCGCAAGGCACGCTGCCGTGCCAGTGGGACATCTTCGGTGAGGCGCAGCCCTTCGGCGCCGAGGAGCGGCGGATGCTGCACGCGCAGCGAAGCGTGTGCGGCGCCGACGGCGCCGTGCTCGGCGCGATCATCGTCCACGTCGTGTTCGACTACCGGACGCTCCCCTTCATCACGTCACAGTCGCCGTACTACGAAGCGCTGCGCGGCACCGGCGGGTCCTCGTCCATCGAAGGCCAGCCCGCGGGCGACGTCGACGTTGTCGTCTACGGCTGGGGCCTCCGGCCAATCTACACGTCCGGCGGATCCGCGTGGCCGATTGACGACGCGACCTTCGAGCGGATTTATCGCTCGCGGACGCCGTTCTGGACCGCACTCGACAAGGACGGCACGAGCTTCAACGTCTATATTTCCAACGACCGCAACGGCATCTACGCGCTCGGGTACCCGATTCCGGATCTCTTCGAGCATCTCGTCCGCCTGTCGGAGCTGACGACGCTCGCCGGCGCCGGCTACGTGCTGGTCCTGATCCTCAACTCGATCTTCACGCGTTTGAGCCGCGGCCAGCCGCGCACGGGACGCGCGCTGCTTCGCGAAATCCGCGCGAGCTTCTACCGCAAGCTGTTCCTCGCGTTCGTGCTGGCCTCGATCGTCCCGGTGCTCATCCTGGCGCTCGTCATCCGGACGTACTTTGCGAACCTTCTGTACGAAGGGATCGCCGGCGAAGCGGCGCGAATCGCCGCCGTCGCGCAGCGCGTCATCGGGGAATCCGACGCGCTGCTCCGCCGCGGGGCGGAAACGTTCGCGCCCTTCGGAGACGATGTGATGGTCTGGATCAGCCAGGTGATCAACCAGGACGTCAACATCTTCTATGGACCCGAGCTGTCCGCCACCAGCGAGCGGGATCTCTTCGCGTCGGGCCTGCTGCCGACCCGCGTGCCCGAGGATGTCTACCGCGCGATCGTGCTCCAGCGGCTGCCGTCCTTCGTCAGCGAGGACCGCATCGGGGACGTGCCGTACCTGCTCGCATCGACGGCTGTTCGGACCGGCAGCCGGGATGCCATCCTGACGGTCCCGCTCGCGCTGCGGCAGCGCGAAGTCGAGCGCGAGATCGACGAGCTGGATCGCGGGGTTCACCTCGCGGCGCTCTGTTTCATCCTGCTCGGCGCGGCAATCGGGTTGTCGATGGCGGAGCGCATCGCGGATCCCGTGCGCCGCCTGACGCGCGCGACCGGACGTATTGCCGGCGGGGATTTCGACGCGCGGATTGCCGTCCGCTCGTCGGATGAACTCCGGCGTCTGGTGGATGCCTTCAACAGCATGGCCGCGGAGCTCAAGGCGCAGCGCGCGCAGCTCGAACGCACGCATCGCATCGAGGCCTGGGCCGAGATGGCGCGTCAGGTGGCGCACGAGATCAAGAACCCGCTCACGCCGATTCAGTTGTCTGCCGAGCACCTGCGCCGCGTCCACGAGGACCGCGGCCAGCCGATGAGCCCGGTCCTCGAAACCTGCGTGGACACGATCCTCGGGCAAGTCCGCCTGCTGCGCCAGATCTCCGCCGAGTTCTCCAGCTTCGCGTCGTCGCCGACCGCGCGTCCGGCGCCGGCGGACCCCGTGCAACTGGTGCGCGACGTCGTCGAACCGTATCGCCACGGCCTCGAGGGACGCATCATCGTTCGCAATGAGGTGCGCGAGCCGCTGCCGAAGGTGTTCGTCGACCGCACGCTCGTCAGCCGGGCGCTCGCCAACATCGTCGAGAACGCGTTACACGCGATGCCCGGCCAGGGATCGCTCACGATCACCGGCCGCCGGATCGAGGCGTCGGTGGTGATCGATGTGACGGACACGGGCGTCGGCATGGACGAGGAGGCGCTCGAGCGCGTCTTCGAGCCGTACTTCTCGACGAAAGCGACCGGCACGGGGCTCGGGCTGCCGATTGCCCGGCGCAACATCGAATTGAGCGGCGGCTCGATTCAGGTCGAGAGTGAGAAAGGACGCGGAACGCGCGTCGCCATTACTCTGCCGGTGGCGCCGGAGGCAGTGGCGCCGGGCTCTGAGCCGGCGTAGCGGCGGACCGCCGACGGAGTCGGCCGTAAATCCACATCGTCAGCGCAGCCGCGACGTACGAGTACGAGAGGACGACCAGCGCGACGCGGGGATGCGACGCGATAAGGGCCAGGATCACGGCGCCCGCGAAGACCCAGAAATACGATCGCCGCCATCCGACGTCGATCGCCTTCAGGCTCCGGAACCGTATCGTGCTCACCATGAGGAATCCGGGCACCAGCACCATCGGAAGCGCGAGCGCGGAGACGCGAGGGTCCTGCAGCCCATAGGGATAGAGATAGACGGTAGAGGCGATCACGGCAGCCGCAGCGGGGCTGGGCGTGCCCACGAAATACCGCTTGTCGCTCGCCGCCGTCGTCTGGATGTTGAAGCGCGCGAGCCGCATGGCGGCGGCGGCGACGTAGATGAATCCCGCGGCCCAGCCGATGCGCCCCAGGGGCCACAACCCCCACGTGAACGCGAGGATCGCCGGGGCGAGCCCGAACGACACCACGTCCGCGAGCGAGTCGAGTTCGGCCCCGAACGCGGACTGCGAGTTCGTCAGGCGCGCGAAGAATCCGTCGAACGTGTCGACGACCATCGACACGCCGATGAGGACGGCGGCCGTGTCGAAATCGCCGCGGGTGGAATACACCACGGACGCATAGCCGCAGAACAGGTTCGCGACGGTGAACATCGACGGGAGGATGTAGACCCCGCGCTTGAAGTGCGTAGGGATCTCGCCGCGCCGGCGTCCGAACGGTCTAGGCATTCGCCTCGGGTTTCAGCCGCGCGAGCACGGTTTCGCCAGCCACGACCGTGCGTCCGGCCTGGGTGAGGAGTTCCGAGTGCCGCGGCAGGAACACATCCATCCGCGAGCCGAATTTCATCAGACCAATCCGCTGGCCGCGCGCGAGGTCCTGCCCTTCCGTCACGCGGCAGACGATCCGGCGCGCCAGCACGCCCACGATCTGGCGCACGACGACCGTGGTGCCGTCGTGATCGATCCAGATCTCGTTCAACTCGTTCGCGCCGGCATCATGTTTGTACGCCGGCAGGAACGATCCGGGGCGGTATTCGATCCGGGTCACACGGCCGCTCACCGGGGTCCGGTTGATGTGCACGTCGAGCGGGGACAGGAAGATCGTGATCTGGTTCCAGTCGCCAGGCGGCGCCCATTGCCCGTCCGACGGCCCGGCGATCATGACTCGACCGTCGGCCGGCGCCACCACGAGGCCGGGGTCCTGCGGGACGCTTCGATCCGGGTCTCGAAAAAAGTAGGCGAAGAACCCGCCCAGCGCCGCAAACCCCGCCGCCCAGCCGTAGCGGCGGGCGGACGCGAGCACGGCCGCGGGAACGATCGCGCCGGCGATGAACGGGACAGCAGCTTTGTCGATGCGCATCGGGACAAAAAAAGAGGCCGGCGGGAGCGCGGCGTCCGGACTCCCTGGCCGACCCGAAAAGTGTGTTGTCTTCAGTGATGCAGGTACGATCGCAGCATACCTTCCATCTGGTCCTTCAGGGCGAGCTTCTTCTTCTTCAACGTTACTTCTTCGAGCTGTTCCGGTTGCGAGAGGTACGGGCGAGTGGCGAGGGCGTGAATGCGTTCGTCGAGATTGTGGTGCTCGGTGGCGAGTTGGCGGTACTCGTCGTTGCTCTCCAGCAACTGGTGCTTCAGCTCTTCGAAGTCTGTCGGCATTTCCGCCTCCTTGAAGGGATTACCTCACGTTGGCCATGAGGGGACGGTACCACAATCCGTCGCAGCGCTTCAAGAACGGCCGTTCTCCGCGTTCAGCCACAGGATCAGCGCGTCTTCTTCGGGTTTTGTGTAATAGGCGGGCCGCCTGGCGACGATGCGAAAGCCCAGCGATTCATAGAGACGCAGCGCGGCCTCGTTCGACTGCCGCACCTCGAGCGTGGCTTTCCGTGCGCCGGCTGCACGCGCCTCCTCCAGCACGTATTGCAGCAGTGAGGACGCGATGCCCTGGCGCCGCCGCTCGACCGCGACCGCCATCGTGTTGATGTGGACCTCGTCGAAGATCACCCAGCACGCGCAGAACGCGGCGAGTTCGCCGGCCTCGTCCCGCGCCAGGTAGACGCGCGTGACATCTGAGTTGCGCATCTCCCAGAGCAACGCGTCCTTCGACCATGGGTTGGTGAACGAGGCGGCTTCCAGCGCCACGACCTCGTCCACCGCGGATTCATCCGTCAGGCGGGAAAACCGCACGTCAGTCGAACTTCTTCCGATCCCTGGCGAGTTCGGCGTCAGGGCGGCGGACGTATTGAGGGATCACCGCGTGCGGCGAGACGCCGCGCTGCGGATCGGCCGCGGCAATCTGGCCGGCGATGCCGGCCAGCAGGGGAACCGTCTCCGCGACCGTCGCGCGGTCGCCGACCCGCTCGAGGATGATCTCGCGCGACTTGACGGCGCCGTCGCCGACGAAGTGGACGCGCGGCAGCGTGTCGAGTCGCGATTGCCAGGCGTCCAGCGTGGTGACCGGCGGACGCGACGACGGGGCTTCGATCGTCCGGCCCTCCCCGTCCAGCAGCGTGGCGAAGACTTCATGCCGATGCGCGTCGATCCAGATCGCCGTGGCGTGAAGGGTGCCGGTGGTGCGCGCGAGGGCTTCGAAGGCGCTCACCGGATACACCTTCAGGCCTCGCGCGAACGCGAGCCCCTGGATCGTCGAGAGG
Source organism: Vicinamibacteria bacterium (assembly GCA_025937075.1). Next base: position 6,880 of record JAICSD010000232.1, read on the forward strand.
CCAACGCGCAGTCCCGTGAAAGAGCCCGGGCCGGTGACGACGGCAAACGCGTCGATCGTGTCGAGCGAGCAGCGCGCGGCGTCGAGCACATCCATCAGCTCCCGCGGCAATCGCTCGGCGTGCGTACGCGACGGATCGCCCGCACGCTCGACGAGCACCCGCCCGTCGCGCACCACCGCTGCGCTGCCTGCCGTTGACGACGTGTCGAGCGAAAGGATGACCATAGGAAATCAGAGCAACCGGCAATCTCCAATCTAAAATCTTCAATGTTATACTCGCTCCCTTCCCGCCGATGTCCACGCTCTTCACCGAGCCGGCCAGCGCCACGCCGGCTATGCGGCAGTATTTCGACGCCAAACGACAG
>JAICSD010000005.1 GCA_025937075.1 Vicinamibacteria bacterium
CGACGGCTGGCGACGTGCAGGACGAGAGAGTACGCGACAGCGATGGCACCGCTTGCGATGAGAGATGCGCCGGCGACGAAACCAGCGCCGGGCCAGGCAAAGAAGTACTCGACGCCGGCCGCATTCTGCAGGGGCACGAGCGTTCCGAACGCGGCGGCGGAAAAGCAGACGCACGCCGCGGCGGTTGCGATGAGCCACGCCATCGTGCGGCATGGATTGTACCGCACGCCTTACAGTCGATCCGGGCACAAGGGCCGTTGCATGCGTCGTATCATAGGGTTCGCCCGCGCGTCCCGCTGGCGCCTCAACTGCTATGGCCGACATTCAGCGCGCGCAGGATCAGTTGTTCACGTCGCGCGGTTCCCCGCGGCAGAAGTACTCCGCCCTCGTGGTTGGACGTCCGGGATGGAGCGCGCTGCTGAAGTACGAGTTTGTGCAGCAAGCGTCGCAGAACGTGGCTGGCGCGCTGGGGCTCGCGCTGCGAAAGGTGATGTTTCCGTGGCTGCTCGGCGCATGCGGCCGGAATGTCATCTTCGGCCAGAACGTCGTCCTGCGGCATCCGCACAAGATTCGCATCGGCGACAACGTCGTCATCGACGACAACTGCCTGCTCGACGCGAAGGGGACGGCGAATCAGGGGATCACGATCGGCAGCGGTGTCTTCGTTGGCAGAAACTCGATCCTGTCGTGCAAGGACGGCGACATCGTGCTCGGCGACGGATCGAACATCGGGTTCAACTGCGAGCTGTTCTCCGCGAGCCGGGTGACCATTGGCCAGGACACGCTGATTGCCGCCTATTGCTACATCATCGGAGGCGATCACGAGTTCACGGATCCCTCCCGTCCGGTGCTGGAGCAGCGGCGCCGTAGCAAGGGGATCGTCGTGGGGGCCGGCGCGTGGCTCGGCGCGGGCGCAAAGATCCTCGACGGGGTCAGTATCGGTGACCGCGCGATCGTCGGCGCCGGTTCCGTCGTAAGGCAGGCAGTTCCCGACGGCGCCGTCGCGGTTGGCGTGCCGGCGCGTGTCGTCGGCGATCGCCAGCCGGAGGTCCGCACGTGAGCAGCCGCCGGCTGAACGTGCTGCAGGTCTGCGATCATCTCGGCTGGGAAGGGTCGCGCATGCACGGCGTCAAGCGGCTGTTCGCGTGGATGATCCCTCGGTTCGACGCGGACCGCTACAACGTATCGCTCGTCAGTCTCCGGCGAAAGGATCTCTCGGAGGAGACGCTCGATGCGCTCGGCATCGATATCACGTACCTGCACAAGTCGAAGTTCGATCCGGCCACGCTGACGGCGCTCCGAAAGGTCGTCCATCGCAAGGAGATCGACATCCTCCACCTGCACGGATACGGAGCGACGACGTTCGGGCGCCTCGTCGGTTTGATGGACGGCATTCCGACCATCCTGCACGAGCACGCGAATCTGACCGACACGCCGTGGTTTCAGAAGATTGCCGATCGGCTCCTGGTGCCGGCGACGGACATTGCGATTGCGGTGTCGCAGAGCACCGCCGAGTTCGTGATCGACGCGCGTCAGATGCCTCCTGAGCGCGTGAAGGTCGTGTACCTTGGCGTGCCGCTGGAAGAGTTCAGCCGTGAGCGATCCGCCGGCGAGGTTGCCGCCGCGAGGGAAGCACTGGGCGTTCAACCCGACGAGTTCGTCATCGGTAGCGTCTCGCGCCTGCACGATTCGAAAGGCAACTCGTACCTGGTCGATGCCGCGCGCCGCGTGCTCGATCGACGGCCGCGGACGCGGTTCTTCCTGTTTGGTGAAGGTCCGCTTCGCCCGGCGCTGGAAGATCAGGCGCGCGCGCTCGGTCTTGGCGGACGATTCGCGTTCGCCGGGTTCGCGCGCGATGTGCCGCGCGTGGTGTCCGCGTTCGATCTCTACGTGTTTCCGTCGCTCTGGGAAGGGACGCCGCTCACGGTCTTCGAAGCGCTCGCGATGGGGAAGCCGATCGTGGCGACGGACGCGGACGGCCTCGTCGACGTGCTGACGCACGGCCGCGATGCGGTGATCGTGCCGAAGCGCGACGCCGATGCGCTCGCGAACGGCATGGTCGCGCTGATGGACGATCCCGTAGAGCGCAGCCGACTCGCGTCAGCCGCGCGACTCACCGGGCAGCAGTACGATATCGCCGCCTTCGTGCGCAAGATGGAGCGCCTCTACGATTTGCTGCATGACGTGTCGCGCGCGACGAAGCGGCGCGGCGTGCTGCAGGCAGACCTCTCGTTCCTGACCGGCGGGGCGCCGGCGTGACGCAGCCCGTGACGGCGCGGGACGTGGCCGCGCCCGCCATGTCCGTGCGGCCCGGACTTCTCCTGGCGTTCGTGCTGCTCTGCATCTACGGAGGCCTCGGCCTCACCGTTGACTTTCCGCGCGCGGCGCTCGGGATCCAGAGCGACGAGGCAACCTACTACATGATGGGCCACAGCCTCGCGGAGGACGGAGACCTCACATACCGCCGCGAGGACCTGATGCGCGTCTGGAAGGAGTTCTCCGGCGGACCTACCGGGCTGTTCCTCAAGCGCGGGCAGAAGGTACGAGACGCTCACCTCACGGCGCGCCCCCCCTTTTTCAAGCTGGACGGAGACCCCGACCCGGTCCGGTCGAGGCTTTTCTACGGCAAATCGTTCGTGTATCCGCTCTTTGCCGCGCCCTTCGTCGCGATGTTCGGCACGAACGGCTTCCTCGTGCTGCACGCGATTCTGCTCGCGCTGACGGCGCTCTGTGGCTATCTCTTCCTGCACGCGCGCGCGCCGGCAATGCCGTCAGCACTGCTGGCGGGAGCCTTTCTCCTGGTTTCGATCGTGCCGGTGTATTTCGTCTGGATCACGCCGGAGCTGTTCAATTTTTCCATTGGGCTCCTCGCGTATTTCTGCTGGCTGTACAAAGAGGTCGCCGATCCGGAGCGGTCGCCGCGCGGCACGCGGTGGCTCTTCACGCCGCGCAGCGACATCGCGGCCGCGGCGCTCCTCGGAATCGCGACCTTCTCGAAGCCCACCGCGATGGTGTTCGCGGTTCCGGTATTCCTGTGGTGGGGATGGCGCCGGCAGTGGGCGCGGCTGGTGGGAGTCGGGATCGTGTTCGTCCTCGTCACCGGCGGACTCTTCGCGGCAAACCTCGCGATCACCGGCGATTGGAACTACCAGGGCGGCGATCGACGCACGTTCTACTGGGAGTTTCCGTTTCAGACGGAGACGTCGGCATTCGATCGGATCGGAACGGCGATGGCGCGCGACGAGGGGCTCGGCGACATCATTTTCGATCCGCGCGTGTTCTGGAGAAACCTGCGGCACAACCTCGCGTACTACTTCGTCGGCCGCTATGCCGGACTCGTCGCGTACTTCTTTCCCGCCGTGTTCGCGCTCGTGGCGTTCCTTGCGGCGCCACGCCGTCGTCCTTTCTGGCAGTGGCTGGTATTCGGGACCGCGATTGCGCAGATGCTCCTGTTCGTCATCTCGCTCCCGTACACGTGGCTCGGCGGGGGAGGGTCTGTCGGCAACCGCTACTTCATGAGCGCCTACGGCATCTTCCTGTTCTTGCTGCCGCCCGTCAGCAGCCTGGCGCTGGCGGGGGTGCCGTGGATTGCCGGAGCGCTGTTCACCGCGCCGATGGTCCTCAATCCGTTTGCGGCATCCTTTCGCCCCGGCGACAACGCGAAGCATGGACCGCTGCGGCTGCTTCCGCCGGAGCTGACGCTCGTCAACGACTTGCCGGTGAACACCGACACGGCGAGGGTGCGGATCTGGTTCGGCGACGATCCGGAGCTGCACGATCCCGGATTTCAAATCTATTTCCTCGACGACAACGCGTATGGCCGCGAGGCGGATCGCACGTTCTGGGTAAAGGGAGAGTCGCGTGCGGAGTTCTTGATCAAGACGGACCGGCCGATGAAGCGCGCGGTGATGACGCTCATGTCAGGCCCGTTTCCGGCCGACGTGACGGCGTCGATCGACGGCCGTTCGCAGTCGGTTCATCTCGGAGCGGACGCATCACAGCAGGTGACGTTCGCGCTGCCGCCGGGGTTCTGGTATCAGGCACGCGCGTTCGTGTGGGTCGTCTCGATCTCGAGCAGCACGGGGTTCACGCCGATCTTCCATGGTGCGAACGACACACGGTTTCTCGGCGTGCGCGTCAAGCCGATGCTCGTCCTTCAATGAGGATCGCCATCGTCACCTCCAGCCCACCTATGGCGGAAGGTGGCCACATGGTGATCGCGCGCGAGCTGCGTCGCGCCATTCTCGAATTCGGTCACGACGCGCACATTGTCGTCACGCCGCAGAACCGGTTTGGACGCCAGGCCTCAGCCTACCTCGCGACGTGGCTGACGGACGTCGAGACGGCCGAAGGGCGTCCCATCGATCAAGTCATCAGCCTTCGGTATCCGAGCTATGCCGTCCGCCATCCGCGACACGTGTGCTGGCTGAATCACACGATGCGCGAGTACTACGACCTGTGGGACCGCTTCAGCAGCGGGCTGAGCCCGCGCGGCCGGCTCAAGGAAGGCGTGCGGCGCACGTTCATTCATGCTGCCGATCGGTACCTGCTCTCGCGAAATGTAAAGCGGCTTTTCGTCCAGTCGCGGACGATTCAGCAGCGGCTCTCGATCTGGCGGTCACTCGAGTCTTCCGTGCTCTATCCCCCGGCGCCGCAGCGGCCGTACCGCTGTGATGCGTACGGCGCCGAATTCCTGCTCGTGTCGCGGCTGACGCCGTTGAAGCGCGTCGATCTGTTCATCCGCGCCCTGGCGGCTCCGGATGGCGCGGGCCTGCGCGCGGTGATTGCGGGCGATGGCGAGGAGCGGGGCTCGCTCGAGCGGCTCGCAAGGGAGCTGAACGTTGCGGAGCGCGTGCGGTTCACGGGCCGGACGACGGACGCGGAGTTGTTGAATCTGCTGGCCACGTGCCGCGCGGTCGTTTTTCCGCCGTATCAGGAGGACTACGGGTTCGTCACGGTCGAAGCGTTCGCGTCGCGGAAGGCTGTCGTGACGTGTTCGGATGCCGGCGGCCCGGCCGAGCTCGTGGATGATGGCGAGAACGGGTTCATCTGCCAGCCTTCCGCCGATGCGCTTGCTCGGAAGCTGCGCCGGCTTGCGGACGACCAGCCGCTCGCGCAGCAGATGGGCGCGCGAGGGTTCGCAACGGCGGCAGCCCTGACGTGGCCTGAGACGGTGAAGCAGCTCGTTTTAGAATAAGCAGGTGGCGGCCCTGAAAGGGCCGCCCAACGTACGTGGCGCCGGCCTTTTAGGCCCGCGATCATCAACCGATATGCCATACGCCAGCGAGCTCGAGAGCCGCATCGCCAAGAAGGTCACGAAAGCGATCACCGATTACCGCCTGATCGAAGACGGCGATCGCGTCATGGTGGGCCTCTCGGGCGGCAAGGACAGTTGGGCGCTGATCCAGATCCTCGACGTCCTCCAGCGGCGCGCGCCAATCGATTTCTCGATCGTTGCCGTCAACATCGATTCCGGATACGACGGGTACGAGCACGGGAAGATCACCGACACCTGCGCCGCGCGCGGCTGGGAATGCCACGTCGTGCACACGCGAATCGGTGAGACGATCGACGACATCCTGGACGAGAGTGCGACCCCTTGCTCTTTGTGCGCGCGTCTGCGTCGAGGCGCGCTCTATCGTCTCGCGAGGGCGGTGGGCGCCACGAAGATCGCGCTGGGGCACCACGCGGACGATTTCATCGAGACGCTGCTGCTGAACCTGTTCTTTGCCGGAACGCTGAAGTCCATGCCTGCACGGCTCGTGTCCGACAACGGCGAGCATGTCGTGATCCGGCCGCTCGTGAACGTGCTCGAGTCGGAGGCGCGCGCGTACGCCCGGGCATCCGGCCTTCCGATCATCGGCTGCTGTTGTCCGGCATGCGGCGATCTGAGCCTCCAGCGTCAGCGGGTCAAGCGGTTGATCGCCGAGCTCGAAGTCGAGCATCCGGAGATCAAGAGCTCGATGCTCCGCGCGGTCGGGAATGTCGCCCCGCGCCACTTGCTGGATCGCCGCCTCAATCCGCTTCCGGAGCTCTATCAGGCGGCTGCCGCGCGCGACCTGACGGGCGCCGGACGAATTCTGCCCCTTACCCAAGTACGTTGAATGCGGACCGAGGATGTCCGCTGAATGCGAGGTTCATCGCTGATGTACCGAACGTTGTGTGCCGTTCTGCTGACCTGCTTCGTCTCCACGCCGCTCTTCGCCCAGCAACGTCCCCTCGTCACGGAAGATCCCGAAACCATCGGCTCCGGCCTCGTGCTGATCGAAGGAGGGCTGGATTACGGCGACGACATCTTCTATCCGGTCTCGGGCCTCCGCGGAGATCTGCTCAGAGTACCGACGCTGGGCGTGAGCTTCGGATTGAGCTCGATCGCCGAGCTGCAGCTCGACGGCGGCTTGTACAATCGCCTCACCGTCAAGTCGCGCCAACCGGCGCCTCTTTCAGGAATGCTGACCTTCACCGGCGATACGACCCACGACGTCGAGGACATCGTCGTGGCCACGAAGGTGCGGGTGGTGGCCGAAACCCCGCAGCATCCTGCATTCGGGCTGCGCTTTGCGACCAAGCTTCCCAATGCGGGCAACGAGAGCGGCCTTGGCCTCGACACGACCGATTTCTACTTCCAGGGACTCGTTGGGAAGACGGTACAGTCGATTCGCATCGTGGGGAACGTCGGCCTCGGGATCCTGGGCGATCCGACCCGCGGCGATCGGCAGAACGACGTGCTGTCGTACGGCGTCTCGCTCGCGCGCGCGGTGAAGCAGGGCGTGGAAATCGTCGGCGAGTTGAACGGCCGCGCGAACACGCGAAGCGGCGAGCCGCCGCCGGGAACGGAGAGTCGCGGCACGATGCGCTTCGGCGGCCGCATCACGCGACACACCGTCAGGGTCGACGGCGCTTTTCTTCTCGGCCTGACCTCGCGCGATCCGGGGTTTGGTTTCACCGTCGGGGCAACCTGGGTGTTCAGGGGGTTTACGGTTCCATAATGGCGGCCATGAAAGGGCCGCACCACGTACGTGGCTGCCGGCCTTTCAGGCCCGCGATGACGAAGGAGGAGTGATGGTCGCCAGGCGCTGGACGTTCGCATTGGGATGGCTGGCCGCGTGTGCGCTCGGCGCGATGCCCGCGGCGCAGCAGCGCGGCGAAAACGCGAATGAACTTCCGCAGACCACCACGCCAGAGCCGCTGCGATTCCGCTACATGGGCCCTGCGCCCGCTGGCCGGATCGCCGCCGTCGCGGGCGTGCCCGGCGACCCGAACACCTACTATCTCGGTTCCGCCTCCGGCGGCGTGTGGAAATCGACCGATGGCGGCAACACATACGTGCCGATCTTCGACGATCAACCCGTCGCCGCCATCGGCAGCATCGCGGTCGCTCCAACCGACCCGAACATCGTCTGGGTCGGCACCGGCGAGCCGTGGGTCATCCGCTATTCGGATGTGATGGGGGACGGCGTCTACAAGTCGACCGACGCCGGCGCGACGTGGAAGCACATGGGGCTGCCCGAGACCGGCCGCATCGCGCGCGTTCTCATCCACCCCGCGAACACGAACATTGTCTACGTCTGCGCGGAAGGCCGTCTCACGGGGCCACAGGACGAGCGCGGCGTGTTCAAGAGCACGGACGGCGGCGCGACATGGCAGCGCAGCTTGTTCGTCGATCGCAAGACCGGCTGCTCCGGGTTGGCGATCGATCAGAGCGATCCCAACACGCTCCTCGCGGGAACGTGGCAGGTGGAGCAGCACACCTGGACGCAGTTGAGCGGCGGTCCGGGCAGCGGCGTGTTCATCACGCACGACGGCGGCGCGAAGTGGGCGCGGTTGACAGCGGGGTTGCCCAAGTCGCCGATCGGCAAAGTCGACGTTGCGATCGCGCCATCGAACTCGAAGCGCATGTACGCGCTCATCCAGACCGCCGATCAGGGATCCCTTTGGCGGTCCGACGATGCGGGTGCCACGTGGACGACCGTCAGTTGGGACCGCTCGCTCATCGGCCGCGCGGGCTACTACATTCGCCTGGCCGTGAATCCTCAGAATCCAGACGATGTGTTCATCGCCAACAGCAGTTTTCATCGCTCGCAGGACGGCGGCAAGACGTTCAGCGGGAACGGCGGCCGAGGCTTCGCGTTCACGGAAGGGCAGGCGAGCTGCGGCGACTGCCACGACATCTGGATCGATCCGAAGGACCCCGTCAGGTACATCCTGGTAGACGATGGGGGTGCGCAGATCAACACGCGTCAAGGCATCGTTCGTGTGTTGCTGCCCAACGGGCAGATGTATCACGTCCACGTCGACAATCGCGTTCCGTACTGGATCTACAGCAACCGTCAGGACGATGGGACGATGCGCGGACCGTCGACGCATTCCGAATCCACTGGAAACGGACGGCTGCCGGAGGGAAGCTTCATGCCGACGCAGCCCACCGGACGGGGACGCGGACGTGGACGAGGCACAGCCGCCGCGCCGGCATGGCAGCCGGACATCGGCGGGTGCGAGTCGGGGTTCACGATCCCCGATCCGGTCGACGCCGATATCGTCTACGCGTCGTGTTACGGCAACAAGGTGACGCGGTGGGATGCGCGCACGGGGACTGCACGGTCCATCGAGCCTTGGATGGTCACGCTCGATTCGCCGCCGAACGAAGCGAAGTACCGCTGCCACTGGACGGCGCCCATGGCGATCGATCCATTCGATCACAACACCGTCCTGTACGGGTGCCAGGTCATCCTGAAGACGACCAACGGCGGTCAGTCATGGACGGAAGCGAGCCCGGATCTGTCGACGAAGGATCCGTCGAGGATCGTGTCGAACGGGGGACTGGTCGGGGACAACCTCGGGCAGTACAACGGCGAGGTCGTCTGGGACATCGAGTATTCGAAGATTCAGAAAGAACTGATCTGGGCAGGCACCAATGACGGAAAGCTGTGGTATACGCGAGACGGCGGCAGCACATGGAATGACGTCACGAAGAACTTCTCCGACATGCCGCCATGGGGAACGTTCGTCCAGATCTCACCGTCCGCGTTCGATCCGGGGATCGCATATGTGGCGGTCGACTTCCATCTGATGGACGACCGGAAGCCCTACATCTACAAGACGACGGATTTCGGCTCGACATGGAAGAAGATCAACGGCAATATCCCGAGCGGCCATCCGCTCGACTACGTCCTGTCTCTCGCGGAAAACCCGAACAGGAAGGGGATGCTCTTCGCGGGCACTGGCCGCGCGTTCTACTACACGCTCGACGATGGCACCACGTGGACGCAGTTCCGGACCGGGCTGCCGCCGGCGCCCGTGAGCTGGATCACCGTCGAGCCGCGCTTCCACGACGTCGTCGTCTCGACCTACGGGCGTGGCTTGTACATTCTCCCGAACGTGACGCTGCTCGAACAAAGCGGACAGATCGCGCCGGTGCTGTCTGAAACAAAAGTGTTTGCCCCCGCGGCCATTTTCCGGCAGGCGCGGGACGCCTTCGCGCAAACCGAGCGTCCGCATTTCCTGTTGTGGGTTCCGAGTGCGCCGTCGGGGCCCATTCGCATGGAGATCCTGGACGAATCCGGCAAAGTGGTGCGATCGCAGCAGTTCGCGGCGCACCAGGGGATGAACGGCGTCAACTGGGATCTCCACTACGACCCGCCGACGCTCGTCGCGCTTCGCACGACCCCGCCTGAAAACCCGCACATCTGGGACGAGCCGCGGTTCCAGGGGACGGACGTGCGGCGAATCACGCACTGGGGCATCACGCAGCAGACGGGTGTCCCGCTTGCGGCGCCGGGGAAATATCAGGCGCGGTTCACGATCAACGGCCAGCAGTTGACGCAGCCGCTCGACGTGCTCAAGGATCCGGCGATCGCGGCGTCTGTCGATGATCTGAAGACATCGACGGCGATGCAGGTCCGGATCCGCGATGACATCACGCAGACGTCCGAGCTGGTGAATCGCATGGAGATCTGGAGGAAACAGATCGAAGATCAGATCAAGGCGAACGCGGGGAAGGGCGCGCTGCTGAAACAGCTCGCCGATCTGAACACGTCGATCCTCGACGTCGAGCACCGGCTCGTCTCCCGGTCCGAGATGCTGAGCGACGACAAGTACTTTCCCGAAGCCTACAAGGTCTATATGAACTTGATTTGGCTGAGCGGCGGCGTCGGCCAGGGCGCGAGCGACGAAGCCGGCAGCGTCGACTACAAGCCGACCGACACCCAGGTGCAGGTGCTCGAGGTCATCGAGAAGGAGCTGGGGGACGCGAAGAGCGCCTACGATCGTCTGGCGTCAGTCGATGTGCCGGCGTTCAATAAGGCGATGGCCGGCAAGCTCCGTCCAATCGGAGATTCGCTGACCACGACATCAACGCAGCAGTGAACGCGGTCCTTTCAGGGCCGCCACCGTCCTAGATCTGATAAAACGCATCGACCGCGGCGATCTCGTCATTGCGCCGCGTCTCGCTCCAACCCAACTCGTCGCCGCCGATCTGCGCCATGGCCACGAGCATCGGTCGTCCAGGATGACCCGCTGCGCCGAGGGTCGTACGCCGAATGGCGACATCGCCCAACGTGTACGCCATCTCGTGCCGAATGGCGTGAATCACTTCGGCGCCGACGTGGAGCTGCCCCGGCACGAGCGGCATACGCCAGTCGGTGTGCTCGGCCATCAGACGGATGATCGGCGCGCAGCGGTCGCCATAGAGCGACGTCAGGTGACGGATGATCGGCGGCGCCAGCTCGAGGCCCACGGCCCGCGCGGTCTCGATGGCCAGCGCTTCATGATCGGCGATGCCCGCGCCCGGCAGCATGGCGCGATCGGTACGCGAGCCGGGCACCCGCTTTCCCAGCCGCTGTGCCGCGTGTGACACGACGCGTGCGGCTACGCCGCGGGCAGTGGTGTACTTGACGCCAATGACGCTCATCGCGCCGGCCGCATGGTCGAGAATCTGCGGCGCGGCGAGCAGGTCGGGCCGCCCGCCCTTGCCGCGCCGTGCGGGCACGACGCCGCGATGGACCAGCGTGACGTCATCTCTGGTCAGATGCAGTGACGGAAACGCGGCGTTCGCATCGCCGATGAATGCGTCCACGTCGGCGCTGGTGATGGCCGTCTCGTCCGGGCCGCAGAACGTCCGCGACTGGCTCGTCCCAATCAGGGCGTGGCCATGCCACGGGACGAGCGTCAGCATGCGTCCGTCGCGGTCAGGCGCGGCAAGCGCGATGTCGCTGGCCGGCCTCGACGTCACCAGGTTCATCGCGCGAAGCAGCAGGACGTCCCGTTCCACGCCGAACATCCGCATCACGCGGCCGACGGACGCGCCGGCTGCGTTGATCGTGAGGCGTGCCCGCACATCCAGCACGTCTCCCGTCAGCCGATCGTGCACGCGCATGCCGGTAATGCGCCCGCCGTCACGGAGCGCGCCCGTTGCCTCGACATAGTTCGCGATCACCGCGCCGTGCGCATCCGCGGCTTCGGCGAATGCGATGTTCAGCCGATCGCCTTCGACGATCTGATAGTCGTACCACATCGCGCCGCCGGTCAGGCCGTGCTGGCGGACGCCCGGAAAGAGCTTCAGGGTCGCGGCGCGCGACACGAGGCGGGGCGGAGGCAGGTGCAGCTCGGGCTCGAGGTGCTCGTTGCGGGCGCGTCCGAGCCATCGATCGAGCCGGAAGGCCGCCCTCAGCGCGAGCCGATTCCTGACGACCGACCGGTACGTGCCGACGATGAAGGGAAGTGGCCGGAGGAGGCGCGGGGCAATCCGCGCGAGCGCGCGGCGTTCGCGGATCGACTCGCGCGCGCGATCGATTCGTCCGGACTGCAGCGATCGCAGCCCGCCGTGCGCCGTCTTCTGGTGATTGAACGACGTGCCGCTGCCGAAATCGTTCGCCTCCACGAGCGCGACGCTGAGGCCGCGGCTTGCGGCGTCGGCGGCAATGGCAAGGCCGTACACCCCGCCTCCGACGACGAGAGCGTCGAACTCACGTGCGGCAAGGGATGCGGCATCGCGCGCGCGCATGGGAGGATCATCTTATAGTAGAGGCACTCGTGAGCCCCGCTTCGTCCAATGCTGCCGTCCGCGACTATTGGGACCGCCACATCCACGATCTCGACATCACCACGCATCCCGTCGGTTCTCCCGGCTTCTTCGCCGATCTGGACCAGTATCATTTCGAGAAGCTGCATCATCTGCCGCGGCTGATCGACTTCGATGGCTACCGCGGCAAGCGCGTGCTGGAGGTTGGGTGCGGCGCGGGCACGGATCTCGTCAGGTTCGCGAAGGGAGGGGCTCGTGTCACGGGCGTGGATATCTCGCCGTCCGCCATCGCGCTCGCGCGCGAGAATTTCCGCCAGCAGGGCCTCGAGGCGGATCTCCGCGAAGCCGACGGCGAACAGCTTCCGTTCGCGGACAACTCCTTCGATTTCGTCTACGCGCACGGCGTCGTGCAATACACGACCGGGGATCGCGCCCTCGTCGACGAATGCCGGAGAGTACTGGTTCCCGGCGGCACCGCCGTGTTGCAGGTGTACAACCGCGTCTCGTGGCTGAATGCGCTCTCGAAGCTGATGAAGGTGCCGCTCGAGCACGAAGACGCGCCGGTGCTACGCAAGTACAGCCCGAAGGAATTCCGCGCGCTGCTGACCGGCTTCAGCGATGTTCGCATCGTCGAGGAGCGTTTTCCGGTCAAGTCCCGGCTCCACGGCGGGTGGAAGGGGACGCTGTTCAACACATTGTTCGTGGGTACGTTCAACGCGCTGCCGCGCACCTGGGTGCGCCGCTTCGGCTGGCACCTGCTTGCGTTCGGTCGCAAATGACAATCGTCAAGGCCCACGCGCTCGGCAACGATTTCCTGCTGCTCGAAGAGCGCGAAGCGCGATCAGGTATCGATCGCGGAGCACTCGCGCGCCGCCTGTGCAATCGGCATCGTGGCGTGGGCGCGGACGGCCTGATCATCTTCAGCCAGGCCGCACCGGACGAACGTTCTGCCGCTCGTCCCGCGCGCGCGCGGATGCATCTGCTCAACGCCGACGGAAGCCCATCGGAGATTTCGGGCAATGGCGTGCGATGTCTGGCGGCATGGATCGCGCGCGTGCTGGGACTCGAGCCAGGCGCCACAATCGACGTCGAGACTGACGCAGGGATCAAGCTCCTCGAGCTGTGCGGGTCGGAGGGAACGCGCCAGATCTTCCGCGCGGCAATGGGACCTCCCGAGCAAGTCGAACGCCGTTCGCTGGACGTGAATGGCGCCGCCACCGAGGTCGTGACGCTCCGCGTCGGCAACCCTCAATGCGTTGTCCTCGGCGACGCGACGGAGGAGCGTCTGTACGGGCTCGCGTCCAGGCTCGCCGTCCATTCGGCGTTTCCGGCCGGCACGAACGTGGAGCTTGCCGCCGTCGAAGCGCCGGACCGCGTGAGGATTCTGATCTGGGAGCGCGGCGTCGGGCCGACGGAAGCGTCTGGTACGGGTGCCTGCGCGGCGGCCGTGGCAGCGATTGCGTACGGCGGGGCATCGCGCGACGTCGCCGTGCACTCGCCGGGTGGCGTGCAGCGCGTCGAGTGGCGTGACGACGGCCTGTACTTGACCGGCTGGGCGGAGATCGTGCTGGAGGGAACCGTGTTCTAGCGTCTCCTGCGCGTTTTCAGGCGCTGCAATGCCGCATCGACCTGCGTGCCCGCGGCATCCATCTTCTCTTTCATTCCCGACAGATCAGCAGTGACGGTCTGATAGTCGCCGCCGGCAAAAGCTGTGCGCGCTTTTTGCAAAGCCGTCGTCGCCTGAGCGAGCGTTGCCGAGGGGTCGCGCAGCTCGCGTGGAGGCACGCGGGCCCTTTCAGCCGCCTCGAGACTTGTCTCCAGTTGGTGTGTGCGATGGGCGAAGTCCACGAGGGCGGCTTCGGCGCCGGCTTGCGCCCGCGCTCTGCCGTCGGCGGCGGCGCGCGCGGCGTCCTGCGCGCGCTCGCGTGCGTCAATCGCGTAGCTGAGCGCCTGGCGATAGTCGCGCTGCGTGACCGCGTCGTGCGCTTTCTGCAACGCGCCAGAGGCGGCGGTGTACTCGTCTACGGCGTACTTGTCAGCCCCCGCGGCGCGCGCGGCGTCCAGCGCGCCCTGGGCCTGATCGATTTCTTTCTGGGGAGGTTCGGAGCAACCTGCGGCGAACAGCAGCAGGAGTGCTATCACCGGCAGGCGACGCATTTCGCAAAAAGTATAACAGGTATGATGAGATGAAGTCCGTTGCGCTGCACGATCGCCCGCGGGAAAAACTCGAGCGCGTCGGTGCGGGCGGCCTCGGCGACAACGAGCTGCTCGCGATCGTGCTCGGGCACGGCGCGCCGCGATCCGGGGCCCTCGAGCTCGCGAACGCGGTACTTGCCGCCGTCGGCGGATTGCACGGCCTCGCGCGCGCATCGCTCGATCACCTGCAGCACGTACCGGGGATCGGCGGGGCACGCGCGGCGCAGCTGATTGCCGCCATCGAGGCGGGCCGCCGCACGTTGCTGCGCGGTCCGCACGATCGCGTGCAGATCATGTCACCGCGTGACTCGGCCGACTTGCTGCTGCCGCTGTACGGCAGCCGCGAAGTGGAGCACTTCGGCGTCGTGCTCCTGGACACGAAACACTTCGTGCTGCGATCGAAGGTGCTCTCAGTCGGGACGCTCGACGCGAGCATCGTGCATCCGCGCGACGTCTTTCGCGAGGCAGCCCGGGCGGGCGCGGCGGCGGTCGTGCTGTTTCACAACCACCCGTCCGGCGACCCGACGCCCAGCCCGGACGATGTGGCGCTGACGCGGCGGCTCGTCGTGGCTGGCGAGCTGATGGGCATCTACGTGCTCGATCACGTCGTCGTCGCCGACACGCGGTTCTACACGATGAATGGCGCCGGCGACCTCGATCCGCGCAAGCTGCCAAGAGGCGATTGGAGAATGCTGTTGCCGTGAGCGTGGGCGTGGGCGTGTTCTATATCGATTGTTTTTCTGGCGCCGCGGGGGACATGATCCTTGGCGCGCTGATCGATCTGGGGTTGCCGATCGATGCGCTGAAGAGTGCGCTCGGGAGCCTTGCGATCGAGTACGGCGACATCACGGCGGAACGCGTGCTCCGCGCCGGGGTGACCGCCACCAAGTTCCGCCTCATCGAGCACGCCGCGCCCGCACCGGCACCCGCGCACGCTCACCACCATTTGAAGCACATCGTGACGGCGATTCGCCGATCCTCGCTGTCGCCGGAAGGCCACGATCGCGCCGTGCACCTGTTCGAACGGCTTGCCGAGGCCGAAGCGGCCATTCACAGCACGCCCATGGAGCGCGTGCACCTCCACGAAGTGGGCGCAGTCGATTCCATCATCGACATCATCGGCTGCGTGTACGGCTTCGAATGGTTCGGGATCGACGACATCGTCGCATCGCCCTTGAATGTCGGCGGTGGCACCGTCCGCTGCGCGCATGGCGTATTTCCCGTGCCTGCGCCCGCGACGGCGCGGCTGTTGGCGGGTGTGCCGGTGTACGGGAACGGCACCACCGAGCTGGTGACGCCGACGGGCGCGCTGATCGTGACGTCCTACGCGCGCGAATTCGGTCCGCTGCCCGCCATGTCCATCGAGAAGATTGGATATGGCGCTGGCGATCGGGATCCGAAGGAGACGCCGAACGTCCTCAGGATCCTGCGCGGCGAACGCACCAGTGCCTCATCGCACGAACGAGTCGTCAAGCTCGAATGCGAAATAGATGACATGAACCCGCAGTTGTTCGGCCCGCTGATGGACAGTCTCCTGGCGGCCGGCGCGCTGGACGTGTTCTATACGCCTGTGCAGATGAAGAAGAACCGGCCGGGTACGCTCGTGACGGTCCTTGGACGTCCAGATCTCCGGCAGTCGCTCACGGACGTCCTCTTCCGGTCTTCGACGACGATTGGCGTGCGATATGAGGAGATGTCGCGCGCGTGTCTCGATCGGACGATGGAGTCGATTGAGACGCCGTTCGGAGCAGTCCGCTTCAAGGTGGCGCGGCGGGATGGAGAGGAGCTGAATGCAGCTCCGGAGTTCGATGACTGCGCGCGGCTCGCCGCCGAACACAAGGTTCCGATCAAGACGATTCACGCCGCAGCCATCAAGGCCTGGCTCGATCGGCGGCCCTGAAAGGGCCGCCCCACGACGGTCGCGCTCGCGCCCCCACGATCGCGCCGATCGTGGCGCGGCCCTTTCAGGGCCGCGTACGTCGCATGGCATAATCGATCGGATGTCCCGGTTCTATCTGACGACGGCTATCGACTATGTGAACAGCCGTCCCCACCTCGGCACGGCCTACGAGAAGATCACGGCCGATGTCATCGCGCGCTACAAGCGGCTCGCGGGGTGCGACACGTTGTTCGTCATGGGGAACGACGAGCACTCGCAGAACGTGTATCGGCGTGCGCGCGAAGAGGGGCTCGATCCGCTCGCGTACTGCGATCAGATGGAGCGCGAGTTCCGGAGCGTCTGGGATCAGCTCGACGTCTCGTACGACGATTTCATCCGCACGACGCAGCCGCGCCATCGGACGGCTGTCCAGGAGCTGGTGCGCCGGATCGACGCGAACGGCGACGTCTACGAGGGCTTCTACGAAGGCTGGTACTGCGTCGGCTGCGAGGCGTTCAAGCAGGACAAGGACCTCGTCGACGGCAAGTGCCCGCTGCATGGGACGACGCCCGACTGGATCAAGGAGAAGAATTACTTCTTCCGGCTGTCCGCGTATCGCGACCGGCTGCTGGCGCATTTCGACGCGCACCCTGCCTTTACCGTGCCGGACGTCCGGCGCAACGAGATCCTGCGGCTGCTCGAAGCGGGGCTCGAGGACATCTCGATCAGCCGCGCGGGACAGGCCTGGGGCATTCCGCTGCCGCAGGATCCCGGGAGCGTGACGTACGTCTGGTTCGACGCGCTGATCAACTATGCGTCCGCGGCTGGATTCGGTACCGATGCGGCGCTGTTCGAGCGCTGGTGGCCTGCCGATCTCCACGTGATCGGCAAGGACATCACGCGCTTTCACTGCGTGATCTGGCCCGCGATGCTGATGAGCGCCGGGCTGCCGCTGCCGACGCAGGTCTTCGGGCATGGGTTCATGACCGTCGACGGGCAGCGCATGAGCAAAACGCTCGGCAATGTCGTCGATCCCGTTGATGCGGCGGCGCGATTCGGCGTCGATCCGGTGCGGCTGTATCTCGTCAAGGAGATCACGTTCGGCGCGGACGGCGATTTTTCCTGGACGCGCTTCCATGACCGCTACAACGCGGATCTCGCGAACAATCTCGGGAACCTCGTGAGCCGCATCGCCGCCATGAGCGATCGCTATCGCGCTGGCCGCGTGCGTCCGTCAGGCACGGCCGGCCGTCTGGCAGGCGTCGCGGAGAGCGCGGTGGCCGACTATCGCGCGCAGATGGATCGGTTCGCGCTCGAGGCCGGCGCCGCCGCCGCGTTCCGCATCGTCGACGCGGCAAACGAATACATCACTGAAACCGAACCATGGGCGCTGGCGCGGAACGAGGCGCAGGCGGATCGCTTGACGCAGGTACTGTTCGATGTCGCGGAGGCGGTCCGCATCGCGGCGCTGCTGCTGCAGCCGATCATGCCGCGATCGGCGGCCGAGATCCTGCGCCGCATGGGCGACGCCGCGTCGGCGGACAGACCGTCGCTCGAGAACGCCGGCTGGCAGAACAGCGGTGAACGTACGATTCAGAAGGGCGATGCGATGTGGCCTCGCGCCGATTCGGGCACGAGCCAGCCGGTCGCCGCACAGAGGAGCGTGATCGTGACGGAAGAGCCAAAGACCACTCCAGCGCCGGCGCCTGCGGCTGCACCACCCGAGGACGGGCGCATCACGATAGACGAGTTCATGAAGATCGACCTGCGCGTCGCGAAGGTCCTGGCGGCGGAGAAGGTCCCGAACTCGCGGAAGCTGCTGAAGCTGCAGATTGACGTCGGGACGGAGCAGCGGACGCTCGTCGCTGGCATCGCGGAGGCGTACGAGCCCGAGCAGCTCGTCGGACGGACGGTCGGGATCGTGTTCAATCTCAAGCCCGCAAAGCTGATGGGCATCGAATCGAACGGGATGGTGCTCGCCGCGAGTCCGGACGGCGGCAAGCCGACGCTCGTCACGTTCGACGGTGATGTGCCGCCCGGGGCGCGGATTCGATGATGGAAGGCGGCCCTGAAAGGCCGCCCCACATCAGCGATCATTCGAATGATCGACTCGCATTGCCATCTGGCGGACGAGGCATTTGCATCCGACCTCGATGCCGTCATCGACCGTGCAAAAGGCGCCGGCCTGTCATCGGCGCTTTGCATCATCGCTGCAGGAGATGACGCCGAGGCCCGGCGTGCTGCAGACGTCCGGGGACGGTGGAGTACCGTGCACTTCGCAACCGGCGTGCACCCCCACAATGCGGGGACGTTCACGGAGGGCAGAGCCGCGGCGGCGGCGACGCGAGAGTGGGTGACGCGGTTCGAGGCGTGCGCGGCTGGCGAGATCGGTCTCGACTACCACTACGATTTCTCCAAGCCGCCCATCCAGCAGGAAGTCTTCGCGGCCCAGATCGAGCTGGCGCTCGAGTTGCGCGTGCCCGTCATCATCCACACACGCGAGGCCACGGACGACACGTTTGGCATCCTTCGCGAATCGGGCCGCGGCACCCTGCGGGGCGTGTTCCACTGCTTCACAGGCGATCTGAACATGGCGCGCCGTGCGCTCGATCTTGGATTCGACATCTCGCTCGCGGGCATCGTCACGTTTCCCAAGGCTGAGGCGCTCCGCGATGCGGCGCGCTTCGTGCCGTCGGATCGTCTGCTGATCGAAACGGACAGCCCGTATCTCGCGCCCGTTCCGCATAGAGGGAAGCGCAACGAGCCGGCGTTCGTCGCGCGCGTGCTGGACGAGCTGGCGTCGCTTCGGGGCGAACCTCGCGACGCGCTCGAGCGCATCACGGACGCGAATTTCGCGCGGTTGTTCCGGCCAACTCGCGCGTCCGCAAGCGCTTAGCGCGTTGACACTTACGCAGACAGTTCAGTATTGTGGGGCCGCGGCCTACGCGGACGACGCGGAATCCGGACGGATCGAGGCAGCCTGAAAGTACACACCGAGTGACCGACGCCGCACAGAATTCTCCCGTGACCGTGGATCTGGGGCAGATCTTCGAACCGATCCGCGAGGACCTCGACCGCGTCGAGCAGGAGTTCGTTCGCCACATCCAGTCCCGGGTGGCGCTCATCCCCGAGATGGGACGCTACATCCAGAACAGCGGCGGCAAGCGCGTCCGTCCGGCCGTCCTGCTCATGGCCGCGCGGCTCGGCGGCTACACCGGCGATCGCGCCGTGCTCTATGCGTCCGTCGTGGAGTTCATTCACACGGCGACGCTCGTGCACGACGACATCATCGACGGCGCCGATCTGCGGCGGGGACGTCTGGCGGTGCACTCACGGTGGGGCAACGACATCACCGTGCTGCTCGGCGACTATCTCTACATCAAGTCGATGGCGATGGCGCTCACGCAGGACTCGCTCGAGATCATCCGCCTGCTCTGTGACGTCACGCTGCGGATGATCGAAGGGGAGCTGTATCAGCTCACGAAGACGGGCGACGTCGACATCACCGAGGACGAGCATTTCGAGATCATCCGGCGGAAGACGGCGTACCTGTTCGGCGGGTGCGCCCAGATTGGCGGCATGCTCGGCGACATGACGTCCCTCCAGCATCAGGCGCTTCGCGAGTTCGGGTTCAACCTGGGCGTCGCGTTCCAGCTCGTCGACGATCTGCTCGACTACACGGCCGAAGAGGCCGCGCTGGGGAAGCCCGTGGGCGGCGATCTGCGCGAAGGCAAGGTGACGCTGCCGATCATCCTCCTGCTGCAGCGAGGCGGGGCGGAAGCCGATGCGCTCATCCGGTCCGTCGTGCAGGAGCGCACGGTCAGCAAGGAGCAGTGGAGGGAGATCGTCCGCCTCCTGCGCGAGCATCGCGCGCCGCAGCTGGCCTACTCGCGTGCCACGGAGTACGCAGCCCGCGCCAAGGCCGCACTCGATGCATTCCTGCCCAGCCGCGAACGCGAAGCACTCGTTGCGCTGACGGACTACGTCCTGTCGCGGGACCGCTGAAAGATCACAGGAGATCAGGAGATCAAGAGATCAAGAGATCAGGAGAGCCGTTCATTCTCCTGGTCTCCTGGTTTCTTGTGATCCGTCGTTGTTCCTTATGCAGCCTCTCGAGCGCATCCAGCAGCTCCGCGAGCAGATCCGCCACCACGAAGAGCGCTACTACATTCACAACGCGCCGGAGATCTCGGACGAGGAATTCGACCGTCTGCTCCACGAGCTGGAAGCGCTGGAGGCGCAGTATCCGGATCTCGTCACGAGCGACTCGCCGACCCAGCGTGTTGCCGGACGCCCGGTCGAAGGCTTCCAGACCGTCGAGCACATGGCGCAGATGCTCAGCCTCGACAACGCGTACGACGAGGACGATCTGCGGGCATTCGACGAGCGCGTGCGGAAGGCAGCGGGCTTCGGCCATGTTGCCGTGGCGTACGTGGCGGAATTGAAGATCGATGGCCTCAGCATCGCGCTCACCTACGAGAACGGACGTTTGCTCCGAGGCGCGACGCGCGGCGACGGCATGCGCGGCGAGGAGGTGACCGCGAACGTGCGCGCGATTCGCGCGATCCCGCTGTCGCTCAGAAACGAACCCCGGAGCCGCATCGAGATCCGTGGGGAAGTCTTCCTGCCGCGTTCGTCGTTCGAGCGCATGAACCGCGACCGTGAGGACGCGGGGGAGCCGCTGTTCCAGAATCCCCGCAATGCCGCCGCCGGGACGATGCGGAATCTGGATCCGGCGCTGGTGGCGAAGCGGAATCTGAACGCGTTCACCTACCAGCTGGTGGCCGCAGACCGCGGTGGATCGTCGGAGAGCCGGCCCGAAGGCCGGGCGTTCTCGTCACACACTCAGGTCCTCGCCGCGATGACGTCCTGGGGCCTGCCCGTCGAACCGCACTGGCATTCGTGCGCAAACATCGACGAGGTGATCGCGTTCTGCACCCAGTGGGCCGACAAGCGACAGGCGCTGGAGTTCGAGACCGACGGGGTGGTCGTGAAGGTCGACGACCTCGCGCTGCGCGAGCGGCTGGGGACGACCGCCAAATTCCCGCGGTGGGCGACGGCATTCAAGTTCCCTGCGCAGCAGGCGATGACGAAGCTGATCAGGATCGACGTCAACGTCGGGCGGACGGGCGCAGTGACGCCCTACGCCGTCCTCGAGCCGGTGTTTCTCGCGGGCTCGACGATCTCGATGGCGACGCTTCACAACGCCGAAGACATCGCGCGCAAGGACATCCGCGAACGCGACACGGTGGTCCTCGAGAAGGCCGGCGACGTCATCCCGCGTGTCATCGCGCCGGTGGTCAGCGTGCGTCCCGCCGATTCGGAGGAGTGGCGCATGCCGGCGACGTGTCCGGTGTGCGGGAGCGAGCTGCGCCGCGACGAGGACGAGGTGGTCTGGCGCTGCGAGAACACGTCCTGCCCCGCGCGGCTGCGGAGAAGTCTGGAGCACTTCGCCTCGCGGAGTGCCATGAACATCGAAGGGCTGGGAGAATCGCTCGTCGACCAGTTGATCGAACAGGGGCTCGTCCACGATTTCGCGGACCTGTACTCGCTCACCGCGCCGCAGCTCGAACACCTCGTCGTCACGCCGCGCGATCCACGTTCGGATCGCGCCGTTCCGCGGCGCCTGGGCAAGGTCGGCCGGAACGTCATCGAGCAGATCGAGCGCAGCAAGGCGAACGATCTGTCTCGCCTCGTGTACGCGCTCGGCATCAGGCACATCGGCGAGAAGGCGGCAGTAACGTTGGCGCGACATCTTCGGACCATGGACGCCATCACGGCGGCCCCTCTCGATATCCTGCAGCGCGTGCCGGACGTCGGACCGGTCGTGGCCGCCTCGGTTCGCGCGTTCGCCGACGAGCCGCACAACCAGGCGCTCATCCGCAAGCTCGCCGGCGCTGGCGTCAACATGACGTCGCAGATGCCGGAGGTGAGCGCGGCGGACGGCGGTCCGCTCCACGGCAAGACGGTCGTGGTGACCGGCACGTTGTCGACGATGACGCGTGAGGAGGCGGAGCAGGCGATCGAAGCGGCAGGAGGAAAAGTGTCGGGGTCCGTCAGCCGCAAGACCAGCTATCTGGTCGTGGGGACGGATGCCGGGAGCAAGCTGGAGAAGGCGCAGTCGCTCGGCGTGCAGACGCTCAGCGAAGAGGAATTCAGGCGCCTTATAATCTCCTGAGGCCAATGCGCCGCTTCACGCTGCTCACCGTCGCGCTGTCGTCCGCGGTGGCGTTTCTCGTCGGCCTCATCCTCGCCGGCGGCGTGACGCGGACGCCGGTCGTGTCGAGCGCGCCGCGTCCCGGGCCGGCACGCTCCGGTTTGAAGCCCGCGGGCGAGGTGGCGGGCGCCGTCAACTTCGCGGACGTCGCCGAGCGCATCAACCCGGCGGTCGTCAACATCGACGCTGCGTCACGCGGCGGACGCGACGTCCGGCGCCGCCGCGGCATCGACGATCCTTCCGAGGTGCCGCGCGACTTCGATCTGCCACACCAGGGCTCGGGCAGCGGCTTCATCATCGACAAGGACGGGTACGTCCTGACCAACTACCACGTCATCGAGGACGCCGATCGCATCAGCGTCACCCTCGCCGACGGCCGCACTCTTCGCGGCGAGGTCGTCGGCACCGATCCCGCGATTGACGTCGCGTTGATCCGTGTCGGCGGTACGGGCCTGCCCGAGGCACCCATGGGGAACTCCGACGAGCTCCGCGTCGGCGAATGGGTCTGCGCGATCGGGAACCCGCTCGGCTACGTGCACTCGGTCACCGTCGGCGTGGTGAGCTTCATCGGTCGGAAGCTCTTCGACGCGAGCCTCGACGACTACATCCAGACCGACGCCGCAATCAATTTCGGCAACAGCGGCGGTCCCCTCATCAACGCGCGCGGCGAGGTGATCGGCATCAACTCGGCGATCAGTTCCCGCGCGAGCAATATCGGGTTCGCCGTCCCCATCAATCAGGCGGTGGCCATCCTGCCGCAGCTCAAGACGCGCGGCCGTGTCTCGCGCGGGTTCATCGGCATCTACTTGACCGATGTGACCGCGGATCTGCAGCGCTCGCTCGAGCTTCCGGTCTCACGAGGCGCGCTCGTGCAGGACCTCACGAACGACTCGCCCGCGGAACGGGCCGGCATCCGCGCGTACGACATCATCCTGTCGGTCGATGGTCGCGAGGTCTGGACGAACGAAGAGCTGATTCGCGACATCTCAGGTCGGCAGCCGGGGACGCTGGTGCGCCTCGACGTGCTGCGAGACGGCCGTCACGTGCCCGCCACGGTGAAGCTGGTGGAGCGGCCGCAGGCGGACCGCTCGGGCGACCAGTCCGACTCCGGACTGCCGCAGCGTCCGGGCACCGGCGCGCCTGGCGCCGACGATTCGCCGCTCGGCCTCACCGTCCGCGAATTCGACGCCCCATTCGCGCGGCGGCTCGAGATTCCCTCGTCCGTCCAGGGGGTCGTCGTCACGCGCGTGGAGCCCGCGCGCGCCTCGTTCGTGCCGTCGATCCGCCGCGGCTTCATCATCATGGAGATCAATCGTCAGCCTGTTCGCTCCGTCGCCGAGTTTCAGCGGCTCGTGTCCGGCGCACGGTCGGGTGAGGCGCTGGCGCTCTACGGGTACGATCCCGGCATCAGCCAGCGCGCCTTCGTCACCGTCACCGTGGACGAGGCGCGATGAAACCACGGATTCTCGTCATAGACGACGAGGCGGAAATCCGGCGATCGGTGAGGATGATCCTCGAGTACGAAGGCTATGACGTGACGGAGGCGTCGAGCGGTCCCGAGGGTCTGGCGATGGTCGAGCGTGAGCCGCCGGATCTCGTCTTCCTCGACATCAAGATGCCGGGCCTCGACGGGCTCGAGGCGCTGCAGCGGATCCGACAGACGAACGAATCGCTGCCGGTCGTCATGATCTCCGGCCACGGCACCGTGAGCACGGCTGTCGAAGCGACCAAGCTCGGTGCGTTCGACTTCATCGAGAAGCCGCTCGCCAGCGAGCGCGTGCTCGTCACGATCCGGAACGCGCTCGACCAGACACGGCTCCAGAACGAGAACCGCACGCTCAAGCGCGCCGCGGAAGCGCGCCACCAGATGGTGGGGGAGAGCCCTGCGCTGCGCCACGTGTGGGATGCCGTCAAGCGCGCCGCGCCGACGAACGCCACGGTGCTGCTGCTCGGCGAGAGCGGCGTCGGAAAGGAGCTCGTCGCGCGGTCGATTCATCGCAACAGTCTGCGCAGCCGCGAGCGCTTCGTGCAGGTGAACTGCGCCGCGATTCCCGAGGAGCTGATCGAATCCGAGCTCTTCGGCCACGAGAAGGGATCGTTCACCGGCGCGACCGAGAAGCAGATCGGGAAGTTCGAGCAGGCGGACCGCGGGACGATCTTCCTCGACGAAGTCGGCGACATGAGCGCGAAGACACAGGCCAAGGTGCTGCGCGTGCTCCAGGAAGGGGAAGTCGAGCGGCTGGGCTCGGCGCGCACCATCAAGGTCGACGTCCGCGTCATCGCCGCCACGAACAAGGATCTGGAAGCGGAGATCGAGAAGGGAAGCTTCCGCGAGGATCTCTATTTCCGTCTGAGCGTGATTCCGATCCGCGTGCCGACGCTGCGCGATCGGCGCGAGGACATCCCGGTGCTCGTGCGCCACTTCGTCGACCTGTTCAGCCGCGAGAACAACCGGCGTCCGCAGCGATTCACGGCGGCCGCGCTGGAGTACCTGCAGAAGGCGCGATGGAAAGGGAACGTCCGCGAGCTCAGAAACACCGTCGAGCGGCTGCTCATCATGACGCCCGGAGACGTCATCGACGTCGACGACCTCCGCGACGTCGTCCGGATCGATTCCGGGAAATCCGTGGCGTCCGCCGAGCCGGCGGGCGATCGTCCCGGCACGTTGCGCGAGTTCAAGGAATCAGCGGAGCGGGCGTTCCTCGTCGAGAAGCTGCGCGAGAACGCGTGGAACATCTCGAAGACCGCGGAAGTCATCGGCACGCCGCGAAGCAATCTGTACAAGAAGCTGGAGCAGTACGCGATCAGCCAGGAGAGCGACGGCTAACCAGCGATCGTAGCGCGTCTTTCGGGCCACCCAATCGGAAGGCCACCGTAGAGAGCCGTAAGCCGAATTCTGTTCCCTTCGACTCGGCGTTGCGGCCTCGCTCGGGGTGACGACCATTCCTCTAGCCCCGTCATTGCTGACGGGATCCAGCAGCCTACCCGGAGGCTTCGGACGGGCCGTCCGATTGCCCCCCTATTTGGCCTTGCTCCGTGCGGGGTTTTGCCTGCCACTCGTGTTGCCACGAGCGCGGTGCGCTCTTACCGCACCTTTTCACCCTTACTCGCCTCCGCCCTCAGCCTTTGAGCCGACAGCGAAGGCGGGCGGTGTATTTTCTGTGCCACTTTCCTTCGGGTTGCCCCGACCGGGCGTTACCCGGCGCACTGCCCTGCGGAGTTCGGACTTTCCTCCCCTCGACCCGGCCGAAGGCCGACTCGAGAGACGGTCGTCTGGCTCTCTCCGGTGGTCTTTCCATGATAACAGCCGCTGAGCGCGCAGCTGCAGTTGCGCGCTAGGATTTCCAACCTCCAATCTCTCCAACCTCCAACCTCCGGCTTTGACGCCCCGCTTGAGCCGCGGTATCGTTTGAACGTGGTTTCCCAACGGGTCGTTGCGGGAGCACTCCTCGTCCTGCTGGCGATTGCCGTTCCCGGCGTTGCCGCAGCCCATTCGCGCCACGAGCGGCGCATCCATTCCGTCACGCTTCATCCGGAGCGGGATGGCACGCTGATCGCGATCCGGTTCATCCATCGCGCACGCCCGCGCCTGCTGCACCTCGCGGAACGCGTCGACGCCTTCGTCCTCCGCGATATCGACAACGACGGCGACCTGGACATCGTCGCGGCTTCGCAGACGCGCGGGCTCCTGGTGTGGCGAAACGCCGGACGCGGACATTTCAAGCTCGCCGGCCCGCCGTCGACGCGTTCGGGCCGTCCTCCGCTTCGTACCGTCCGCCACCGCCCGGCGGATAAGGATGGTCCCGCCGCCTCGGACGATCGGTACGATGCGACGGCGCCCCGCGGGCCCGGGCCGGTTCACAGCGAGCCCGCGATTCACTTCGCTCCCCGCTCGCCCGTTTTTCATTCCGCCGTCGTCCTCCACCCCCAGCACGGCCGCGCGCCTCCCACCGCCATCCTCTGATTCCTTCCTGACTTGCTCCGTCTGCCGCAGCGGCGGCGAACGGGTCGGTCCATATCGGTTGGTTTCTCGTCGGAGGCACTTGTATGCGCGTCCTGTTGGTGGATCTTCCTGCCCGTGAAGGCGTGGTGGCGAAGGACACCGTTGTCGGCGGATATGGTTCCCGGTTGCTGCCGTTCTCGCGCGTCACGAGAGTGATCGGCGCGTTGAAGCAGCGGCTGCACGATGTGCCGAGCGTGCAGCTCGCGTACATTTCGGCGATCCTGGCGCAGTACGGGCACGACGCCGTGTGGTCGCGCGGCGAGATGAGCCGCGCCGACGTGGCGATCGTGCTCAGCTCGCTCGTGGATCACAGGCACGAGACGGCGTGGGCGGACGCGATGCGCGCCCGCGGCGTCCGTGTCGGGTTCGTCGGGCTCACGGCGTCGAAGATGCCGGAGCTCTTCCGCGCGCACGCGGATTTCATCGTCAACGGCGAGCCGGAATCGGCGGTGCGCCGGCTCGCGCGCGGCGAACGGCTGAACGGCGAGTGCATCAGCGAGCCGGCGAGCGACCTCGATACGCTGCCGTTCCCGCGCTGGGATTTCGCGTTCACGGCGAAGCGCCGCCGCGGGATCCTGCCGTTTCGGCCGCGGGCGATCGCGGGCCGCATTCCGCTGCTCGCGAGCCGCGGCTGCCCGGAGTTCTGCACCTACTGCCCGCACCGGATTCTCGCGGGCCATCGCTCCCGCTCGATCCGGAACATCGTCGACGAGCTGGCGCTCCTGTGCGACGTCTTCCGCCGGCCGTACGTCGTCTTTCGCGATCCCCTGTTCACGAACGATCGCGATCGGGCGCTCGGCCTCGCGGACGAGATCCGCGCGCGCGGCCTCGATCTGCGCTTCGAGTGCGAGACGCGCCTCGATCGCCTGGACACGCCGCTCCTGGAGTCGCTCCACGCGGCGGGTCTGCGGGCGATCAGCTTCGGCATCGAATCGGTGTCGCCGGAGACCCTGCGCCGCGTCGGCAGGCGGCCGATCCCCGAGGGGCACCAGCGGGCGATCATCGGCTGGTGCCGCGACCGCGGCGTCCTCACAGCGGCGTTCTACGTGCTCGGGTTCCTGCAGGACGACTGGACGTCGATCGCCGCGACGATCGACTACGCGATCGATCTGGGATCGACCGTCGCGCAGTTCAAGCTGCTGACGCCGTATCCGGGGACGCCGCTCTGGAGGCAGTTCGCGCCGCGGGTCTACGAGACGGACTGGCAGAGGTTCGACGGGTTCACGCCGACGTTCGAGCATCCGAATCTGAGCCCGGCGGAGCTGCGGTTCCTGCTCGGCGCCGCGTACACGCGGTTCTACATGCGCCCCTCGTGGCTCGCGAACTGGGCGCAGATTGACGCGAAGCCGGTAAGATCGGTCGTGCGCAGAATGGATGTGCGCGTCGCGCGCCGCCATGCGCGCGAGGAACTGGAGCTGATGTCGCGGACCGTCTCGTGCTGACCGCCATCTGCCGCTATGGTCCGCGCGTGCTGCCCGAGACACACGCCATCGTGCACCGTGCCCGCGCGCGCCACGAGCTGATCCAGGGGCCCGACATTCGACGCTTCGAGACGGCATTTGCGGCGCGCCTCGGCGTCAGCGACGCGGTCAGCGCGTCGTACGGGCGCGTCGCCTTCTATTACCTTCTGAAGGCGATGCGGTTCCCCGACGGCGGGGACGTGATCCTGCCGGCGCTGACGTTCTGGGTCGTTCCGGAGATGGTGCGCGTCGCGGGCCTGACGCCCGTGTTCGCCGACATCGATCCCTCCACGTTCAACCTCGATCCGGCCGCTGTCGAGCGCGCAATCACCGAGCGCACGGTTGCCGTGGTGCCCACGCACTTGTACGGACTGCCGTGCCGGATGGACGCGATCATGGCGATTGCATCCAGACACCACCTTCGGGTGATCGAGGACTGCGCGCACGCGCTCGGCGCAACATATCAGGGACAGCAGGCCGGGACGTTCGGTGACGCGGCGTTCTTCAGTTTTCAGACACTGAAGCCGCTGAACACCTACGGCGGCGGGATGGCGATTGCGAAAGACCCTGGCGTCCTTGCGCGCGTGCGGGCGCAGGCGGACGCGGAGCCGTGGCCGAGCGAGGAGCGCGTCAACAACCGCCTGAAGGTTGGGGCGGCGCAGCGCATCTTCAGCAGCCCGCTCGGCTTTACGCTGAGCGCGTTTCCCGCGTTGCTCACCGCTTCTCTCTTCATCCCGCGTCCTGACGTCTACCTGTGGGAGAAGATCCGGCCGCTCTCGCCGATGCCCGACAGTTATCGCGAGCGGTACACGAACGTCCAGGCGGCGCTCGGGCTCGCCGGCCTCGATCGCCTCGACGAGTGGACGCACGCGACGCGGAATCACGCGGCAATCATGGATGCGTCTCTCTCCGGGATTCCAGGCGTCCAGACGCCGCATGCGCCGCCCGGTGCCGGGCACGTGTACTACCAGTATTGTGTCTATGCGCCGGACCGCGACCGGCTGGTTCGCCGTGCCTTGCATCGAGGCGTCGACGTCGAGACGCTGCACGTCGATGTCTGCTCGACGCTGCCGCTCTTCGGCGCGCAGCCCCCTGCGCCGAACGCCGAGCGCGCCGCGCAGGTTGTCCAGCTTCCCGTCTATTCCTCGCTCGGCGAGCGCCGGGCGCGTCGCGTGGGTCGCGTCATGCGGAGACTCCTGAGTCCCTCATCGCTAATCCCTGATCCCGAATCCCTCATCTCGAATCGCTAATCCCTGATCCCGAATCCCTCATCTCGAATCGCTAATCGCCGATCCCCAATCCCCGATCCGAACCCCGAACCCCGCACCCGCACCCGCACCCGCACGCCG
>JAICSD010000336.1 GCA_025937075.1 Vicinamibacteria bacterium
ATCGTCGGCAAGGAGCGCGAGGTCGATGAGCGACACCGTTCCGAGGGGCGCAGACGGATCGACGCGAATCCACCCTTTCCCCGGGGGATACAGATGGTTGGTGGCGCCTTCGGCGAACTGGCGCTCCCGGCGTTCGCGCTCGTGATCAATCAGCCGCTGAACCGGTTCGTCCGCGGGCCTGACCGCGAGCACTTCCGGACGGTAGGCGGGCCGCAGCGTAATCCGCTCGATGCCGTGGTCGGACAGCATCTCGACGAGCCCCGCGCGGGGTACGCGCCGATCGGCGGCGTTCACCAGATCGTCGCAAAATCGCGCCAGCTCGCGCGCCGTCGTCGTGCGGCCGATCGTCACCTCGGCGACGGCAGCCGCGTGGAGCCGTCGCGCAAGCTCCACCTCGATGAGCGTGCCGCGCCCGGTCGCGGCTTCGTCGACGATCAGTTCGGCTGGCGCCACGCGAAACGCGACGTGCTCGCCGCTGTCAATCGAGACGAGGCTGCGCAGGCAGGCCTCGACGGCCTGCTGGCACATCGGGCTGGTCGAGGGATACGTGTGGAACTGCTGGACGGCGCGGGCGAGCAGCAGCAGAAAGTCCTCGGCCGCCTTGCCGCGGATCGGCCGCGCCGGACGCACCTCGCCGGACTCGTCCGCCCCGGACACATCCGGGGTGACAGCGTCCGACGGGGCCGCAGGCGCGTTCAACCCTGGCTGGCCGTTCTCAGAAATGTAACCGCGTCGCGTTGCCGGAGTGTGCACCGTCCATCCGCTTCGCCGCCCGTGCCGCTATGACGCGCTGGCTCAATCACCTGCGCGGCTGCGCCGCGGGTGACGCCCGCCACATCGTGCCGGACGCACGAAGGCAGCCCGAAACGGGGCAAGAATCGCGCCCGCACATTGACGATCGGGCGTTCGCCCGCTACGATCACACTTCTGTCTCACCAGTCCCTGACGCAGCGCTCCGTGTCGCTGGACACGATTCGCGATGCCGCGAGGCACGTGTACGCCGCGGCGGTCCGTACGCCGCTCGTGCCGCTCGGCCGCGCCGACCCGGGCGCACCTGAGATCTTTCTCAAGCTGGAAACGCTGCAGCCGATCGGATCGTTCAAGATCCGCGGGGCCTACAACGCCGTCCGCCGGCTCGCGCCCGAGCAGCTCGCGAAGGGCGTCTGGACGGTGAGCGCCGGAAATGCCGCGCAGGGGGTTGCGCTCGCGGCGCAGAAGGTCGGCGCCCGCTGCAGCGTCATGGTGATGGATACCGCGCCGGAGACGAAGCTGCGCGCCATCGATCGGCTCGGCGCCTCGATCGTCAAGGCGTCCTACGACGAGTGCTGGCGGACTGTCGAGGCGCACGGTTCGCCCCGGATGTCCGGCCACTTCGTCCACCCGTTCGACGATGACGATTTCATCAGCGGGAACGGAACGCTGGGCCTGGAGATCGTCGAGGATCTCCCGGATGTCGACGCCGTGATCGCGCCGATTGGCGGCGGCGGACTGCTCGCCGGCGTCGGCGCCGCCATCCGCGCGCTGCGGCCTGACGCGAAGGTCTATGCGGCCGAACCGGAGACGGCCGCGCCGCTCGCTCGTTCGTTCGCGAACGGTGCGGCCAGCCGCTTCGACGAGTGGACGGCCTCCTTCGTGGATGGGGCGGGCGGACGGTCGGTGCTGCCGTCGATGTGGCCGCTGCTGCGCGCGCACGTGGACGATTCGATCGTCGTGCCGCTCGACGACGCGGCGCGCGCGATGCGGCTCACCGCGGAACGGGCGCACGTGATCGCCGAAGGAGCGGCCGCGTGCGCCATCGCCGCCGCGGTCTCACCCGGGATCGCAACCCGGGGTCATCACCGCATCGTGGCCGTCGTGTCGGGCGGGAACGTGGATCTTTCGAGATTCGCGCAGCTCGTTGGCGCGTGTCGCGCCTGACGGCTCATCCATCACTCACAATTCATGACGCACAAGGCCTAATGAACCCGCAGAACCTGGATATCCCCGAGCGAATCGGCCGCCTTCCCGAGCTTGCCAACGATCTCTGGTGGACGTGGAACACACCGGCCCGTGAGGTGTTCCGGCGTCTGGATTACTCGCTGTGGCGTCAGACGGCGCACAACCCCGTGCTGATGCTTCGGAACCTTGCGCCGGACGTGCTCGCCGCGGCCGCGCGCGATCGCGAGTTCCTCGCCTTCTACGACGCGGCGATGGAGGCGCTCGATCGTGCCCGGGCGGCGCACGACACGTGGTGGCAGCATCAGCACCGCGAGCCTGGCCCAATCGCGTACTTTTCCGCCGAGTTCGCGCTGCATCAGTCGCTGCCGATTTACGCGGGCGGGCTCGGTGTGCTGGCGGGCGATCACTGCAAGGAAGCCAGCGACCTCGGGCTCCCCCTGATCGGCGTCGGCTTCATGTACCCGCAGGGCTACTTCCACCAGAGCGTCTCGCCCGAAGGGTGGCAGCAGGAATCGTACGAGCGCCTGAGCTGGGCGGATGCGGCCATCGAGCCAGCCGTGACGGTCGCGGGCACCCCCTGCATCGTTCCCGTTCCGCTCGGCAACCGCAGCGTGCTCGTCTCGGTCTGGCGGGTGCGGCTCGGGCGCGTGAAGCTGTATCTGCTCGACACCGATCTGGAAGAGAACGCCCCTTGGGATCGGGAGCTGTCGGCGCGGTTGTACGGCGGCGATCGTGAGACGCGCATCCAGCAGGAGATCATCCTCGGCGTGGGCGGCGTGCGCGCCCTGAAGGCGCTCGGATCGAGCCCCGCGGTGTGGCACCTCAACGAAGGGCACGCGGCGTTCGTCGTGCTGCAGCGCATCCGCGATCTCATCGAAGGCGGCATGTCGTTCGATGCCGCGCTCGAAGAGGTCCGCCGCACGACGGTCTTCACGACGCACACGCCCGTGCCCGCGGGCCACGATGCGTTCCCGTTCAACCTGGTCGAGACGCATCTCGCGGGCTGCTGGGGCACGCTCGGCTCCTACCGCGACCGCTTCATGCAGCTTGGCGCGTACGACAACGGCGGCGGCGTGCAGTTCAACATGACGGCGCTGGCGCTGAGGACCGCGAACGGCGTCAACGCCGTGAGCCGCATGCACGGGATCGTGACACGCGAAATGTGGGGACCGATCTGGCCCGGCACACCGGAAGAGCAGCGGCCGGTCCGGACGATTACGAACGGCATCCACGTGCCCACGTGGCTGTCGAACGAGATGATCCGCCTGTTCGACGAGTACCTGCCCGCGGACTGGCGCGAACGCCACGACGACCCGGCTCTGTGGGAGAGCGTCCGGACCATTCCCGACGAGGCGTTGTGGAATGCGCGGCACGCGCTGCGGCAGTATCTCTTCGCGTTCATCCGCGAACGTGCGCGGCAGCGCTGGCGTGACGAACACGTGACGGCCGCGCGGGTGGTCGTCGCGGGAACGCTCCTCGATCCGAATGCGCTCACCATCGGATACGCGCGGCGGTTCACGGGCTACAAGCGCGCCGAGCTGATCTTCCACGATCCGGAGCGGCTGCAGGGGATCCTCAACGGGGCGCGCAGGCCCGTCCAGATCGTCTTCGCCGGCAAGGCGCACCCCGCGGACGAGACGGGCAAGCACCACATCCAGCAGGTCTACCGGCGCGCGATCGATCCGGCCTTCGCCGGCCGAATCGCGTTCGTCGACGACTACGACCTGCACGTCGCGCACTTCCTGGTGCAGGGCTGCGACGTGTGGCTGAACAATCCGCGCAAACCGCTCGAGGCGAGCGGCACGAGCGGGATGAAGGCATCGGTCAACGGCGTGCCGCATCTGTCGATCGGCGACGGCTGGTGGGCGGAAGGGTTTACCGGCTCGAACGGCTGGCAGATCGACGGCCGTCCGGCGTCAGAGGATCTCGACGCGATCGACGCGGCCGACGCCGCTGCGCTCTACGATCTGCTCGAGCGCGAGGTCGTGCCGGCCTTCTACGATCGGGACGCCAACGGCATCCCGCACCGCTGGCTCGCGATTGTGCGCCAGGCGATCGCGACCGTCGCGCCGCGCTTCAGCGCGCGGCGAATGGTGAAGGAGTACGTCGAGTACATGTACGCGCCGGCGCTGCGCAGCGGCGCTGAGGCGACGCGGTAGCCGCGAGCGGAGGCGGGACATCAGCGGCTGTCTCGGCGCTGATCCGCATCGGCCGCGGCCGCAAGCTGCTACAATCGGAACCATGCCACGAAAGTCCGTCGCCCAGTCGCGGTGCGCGCTGTGCGGCGCCAAGGAGATCTCCGAGCCGCGCGGCGAGGAAAAATACTGCCGCGACTGCTGGGACAAGAAAATCGCCGTCGAGGAAATCGTCGCGCGCGAGTTCGCGCTCAAGCGCTACATCCGCGCGCACAGCGCGGAGAAATATCTCGTCTATCACTCGACGCTGAAGCGCCCCTGCGGGCAGCTCATCGTCGTCGACGACGGGTACGATCTGTTCCTGACAATCGTGCTGTATCCCAGCTTCGCGTGGGACGAGCCCGCCTATCACCTCGAAGGCGATCCCGAAGGGCGCACCTTCGCCGAGATCCTCGTGGACGTCGTCGCCGCCGAGGTCATCGAGCCGTGGGGCGGCGGCAAATGGCACCTCGAGATCTTCCGCGCGACCAATCCCGAACCGGAGGACTGGAACGGCGAGATGTAAGGGCCTATAATCCCGGAAAGCTTCACAGTTGCACTGGCTCTTCCGGGAGGTAGTCCCATGAAACGCGCGTTCGTGTCTGCCGCCGCGCTCCTTTGCTCCCTCGCGTTCGCGTCCGCTTCCTTCGCCCAGACCGCTCAAGCTGCTAAACCGGCCACGCCGACCGGCACCGCTGCGCCTGCGGCCAAAGCGAAGTTCGCGCCGCTCGTGAAGGGTGTTGCCAAAATCGAGGTCATCCAGGGTATGCCGAAGAAGGTTGGCAACGACATGGTGACCGTCACGAAAATCAAGAACGTCTCGGACGGCGCCATCGGACTGCTCCGAGTCGACGAGTACTGGTACGACAAGGCCCTGAAGGAAGTGAGCGGCGACACCGAGAAGGTGCGCCAGCCGATCATGCCCGGAGAGGTGGTCGAGGTGACGACGAAATCGCCGGTCAAGGCGAACCTCTACAAGAGCCAGCTGGCTTTTTCGCACGCGAACGGCAAGATCGACGCGAAGCCGGTCAAGAAGTTCTCGGGCCAGTAGCTTTCAGCATTCGTTCCGCCCAATCGCCGGCGAGTGGCAGCTTCACGCGCTCG
>JAICSD010000397.1 GCA_025937075.1 Vicinamibacteria bacterium
GCGAGCTGGCACACGGTCTTCGTTCCGCCGGCATCGATACCAATCACATGAATCATGGAACTTCGAGGTTCGAGGTTCGGAGTTCGGTGTTCAGGATCGGTTCGAGGTTCGGGTCCGCGGTTGCGGTTCGAGCGCGTCGTGAAAGCGGCACGTGGGACTCGTCACGATAGTTCCGGCCGAGTCCTGAAGTCAACGCGATCCGCGCGCGGATTCATTGACACTCCGCCGATCGGCTGCTACATTCAGTCGTTTCCTATGCATCGACCCGGCGCATCTCGGTGGCTCCGGCGCGGTTGTGCCGCGCTGGCGGTAATCATCAGTGCGTACGTCGTGCAGATGCGGACGCCGACGGCGAGCGCGCAAACCGAGGTGCGCGCCCTGTGGGTGCTGCGCACGTCGTTGTCCACGCCTGGCAGTATTGCCGCCCTCGTGCTAACCGCGCACGATCACGGGTTCAACACGTTGCTCGTGCAGGTACGCGGCCGCGGCGACGCGTACTACCAGAGCGACCTCGAGCCGCGCGCCGCCGACCTGGCGCGCCAGCCCGCGGCGTTCGATCCGCTTGCGGACGTGCTCGCCGAAGCGCATCGCGCCGGGCTGCGCGTGCACGCATGGATCAACGTGAATCTCGTGTCGAGCGCGGTGGAGCTGCCGCTCGCACGCGATCACGTCATCTACAAGCACCCGGAATGGCTGATGGTCCCCCGCGAAATCGCGCAGGCGGTCGCGAAGGTCGACCCTGCGAGCCCCGGATACATCGGGAAGATCGCGCGCTGGACGCGCGACGAACAGGAGAAGGTGGAAGGCCTCTACGCGTCGCCGGTGCAGCCGGCCGCGGCCGCGTACGCCGAAGCCATCATCACGGATATCGCGCGGCGCTATCCGCTCGACGGCATCCATCTCGACTACATCCGCTACCCCAACGATCAGTTCGACTACAGCCGGTTCGCGATCGCGGCGTTCCGTGCCTCCATTCGCCCGACCCTGACGACCGCTCTCCGCCGCGAGCTGGACGATCGAGATCGGATCGATCTATTCGCCTATCCCGATCGGTTTCCGGATCAGTGGAAGTCCTTCAGGCGCGCGCAGCTCTCAGCGCTCCTCGTACGCGTGCGCGAGGCCGTCAAGAACGTGAGGCCCGAGGCGCTCCTGACCGTCGCCGCGGCTCCCGATCCGCAGGAAGCGTACGACGTGCGGCTGCAGGACTGGCGGAGCTGGGTCGAACGAAGACTGGTGGACGCGATCTGTCCGATGGCGTATGCACCCGAGCCCGCGCGCTTCGCGCAGCAGATCTCGCAGGTCCGCGACGTCGCCAGCGGCTCGATCGTCTGGGCAGGCATCGGTGCCTATCGCCTCCGCCCCGAACAGACGATCGAGAATATTCAGACCGCGCGCCGCCTCGGCGCCGCGGGGTTCGTGCTCTTCTCGTACGACAGTCTCACCGGCGCCAGAGGCACATCGTCCGACTATCTCGATGCGGTGAGCCGCGGCGCGTTCGGATCGGCACGCGCAACGGAGAGCAGCTCCCGCTGACGGGCCCCGGGACGGACCGCGCGGTCGCGCTCATCGAGCGCGCGATTGACGCTCACGTGTTTCCCTGCACGGCCGTCGAGGCGGGCCGTCGTGCCGGCGCGCTCTGGCGGCAGGCATTCGGACGCCTCACCTATCTGCCAGACGCCCCGCACGCGATCGATCGCACGATCTTCGATCTCGCATCCCTGACCAAGGTCATTGCCACGACGTCGCTTGCGATGCGCACTGTTGACGCCGGTCGGTTGACGCTCGACGCGATGGTCGCAGAGTACCTCTCCGGCTGGCGCGGGCAGGATCGTGAAGCCGTCACGATTCGCGACCTGCTGGAGCACGCGTCCGGGCTGACCGCCTACCTGCCCTTCTTCCGCGATCACCACGGACGCGAGGAATTCGAACGCGCGATCTGCACGCTGCCGCTGGAGTACTCGCCGCGGACCCGATCGATCTACAGCGATCTCGGCTTCATGCTGCTCGGCTTCATCCTGGAGGATCTCAACGGCCGTGCGCTCGCGGTGCAGTTCGAAGACATGGCGCGCGATATCGGCGCCGACGATCTTCGCTTCAACCCGCCGCGGGAATGGCGCGATCGAACCGCGCCCACCGAGCTGGACCTGTGGCGCGGACGGCTGCTGCAGGGAGAGGTGCACGACGAAAACGCGTGGGTGCTCGGCGGCGCCGCCGGTCACACGGGGCTGTTTGGATCGGCGATCGCGGTTGGCGCATTCGCGCGTGCGATGCTCGCAAGCCTGTACGGATCGCCGGTGCTTGCAGATCCGTCAACGGTTGCGGCGTTCATGGTTCGCAGCGATGTTCCCGGCAGCTGCCGCGTGCTCGGCTGGGAGCGTGCCTCGCCGCCCGCATCGTGCGGCATGCGGATGTCCTCCAGCGCGATCGGCCACACGGGATTCACAGGGACGTCACTGTGGATCGATCCGGAGCAGGATCTCTATGTGGTCTTGCTGACCAATCGCGTTCACCCGGTGAGGGACAACAATGCGATTCGCACGGTACGCCCGCGCCTGCACGATGCGCTTGTGGACGCGATGGGGTCGCGCAACTGAAGTTGCGCGCTACGACGACCGCCGCCCCCACCCCATCGTCCAAACCAAGGTGATGCCTTCAGTCGCCGCCGCCGCGGCCCCCTGGTGGTCGAACGACAGGAAACTGTCCGCGACCCTCTCCGCCCGGACCGACCGGGCCGAAGCCGCCACGGCCAGGACCTTGCCGTCCGCGTCCGCGCCCTCCTTCACCCCCGAAGCCGCCGCGACCGCCCCGGCCACGCCCGCCCTCCTCACCTGGTTCTCCGCGTCCGCCAGGCCCACCCGGAACGCCGCGGCCCCCAGGCCCGCCGCCGGGGTTGACGTTCACGAACACGAACTGCCACTCGTTGTAGTGCGTGCGCCCCTGGTAGATGCGAATCGACTCCGCCTTGCTCTTGCTGACGACCCCGATGACGCCGCCAATGATCGCCCCCTGCAC
Source organism: Vicinamibacteria bacterium (assembly GCA_025937075.1). Next base: position 3,013 of record JAICSD010000397.1, read on the forward strand.
TCCGGCGGTCTGGCCGGGCTGTTGTACCGGCCCGAACGCGCTGCGTCCGCCCGACAGACCGGGCGTGGGCTGCATCGATTGACCGATCGTTCCCGCGCCGCCGCCCGCCGCGCTGAGCGGAACGAAATCGTCGTTCGTGATCGGATCCTTGTATTTCTTCCGCAGGAAGCGCTGCTGGACGAGCACGTCGATGTTCGGAGGAAGCGTCTGCGTCTTCGCCTGATAGAGACGAATCGCGCGGATGTATTGCAGGCCGCGGAATACCAGTTCCTCTTCCTTCTCGCGCTGCGCTTCGCGGCGCCACACGGGCATTGCGACCGACATCAGCACGCCGAGTACGGCCACCATCACGAGCAGCGCCGCCATCGCGTAGCCGCGCTCGCCGCACCCGCTGCGGTATTGACCGTGTAAACTCATGAGAGTATTATCTTTAGCGCTTCTGATGATAACACGCGTCCGCCGCGACGACCTCCTCATCACCATTGCTGTTGCGCTCCTCGCCCTCGCGATCCCGCTTGGCGTTGCAAGCTGCGACAAGGTTCCGCTGCTGGCGCCGACCGGCACGGTCATCACGCTGCTCGCGCCGAACGACACGGCGCCCCCGAACAGTTCCCTCGACATCATTGCCACGGCAATCGAGAACGGCCAGGCGCCGTCGACGGGAACGGGAACGGGAGCCACCACGACCACGGGACGCTCGGGTGCAGGGACACCGGTGCAGAACGGCACGGTCATATCCTTTACGACGACGATCGGCCGGATTGAGCCGCAGGAAGCGCGGACGCACAACGGCCAGGTCACGGTGAAACTCATTACGGGAGCGCAGAGCGGCACCGCGACCGTCACCGCATTCTCGGGCGGCGCGACGAGCAACACCGTCCAGGTCAAGATTGGAAGCGCGGCGGCGGATCACGTGCTCGTGAGCGCGGCGCCGCAGTCGCTGAGCCCGTCGGGTGGCACGTCCACGATTACGGCGCGCGTCGAGAACGCCTCCGGCGCAGGCGTAGCCGGCGTGCCCGTTACGTTCACCACGGATGCGGGCAGCCTCGCGCCGCCGACTGCAACGACCGACGACAGCGGTGTGGCAACGACGATTCTGACGACGTCGCAGAAAGCGACCGTCACCGCGAATGTTGCCGGCAAGACCGCCAACGTCGTTGTCAACCTGAACCCGCGTACGGGTATCACCCTGGCGGCGCCGACGACCCCCGTCTCCGCCGGACAGCCGGCAACGTTCACGATTGGTGTCGGCACCACGGCAAATATCCGCGACGTGGTCGTCAGTTGGGGCGATGGCACGACGGA
>JAICSD010000519.1 GCA_025937075.1 Vicinamibacteria bacterium
AACGAGATATAGAGCGCATCGATCTCGGGGTCGGTCAGCAGCGGCTCGTAACCGATCAGCGCTCGCGGAATCTTCCATTCGTTCGCGTACTCGCGCGCACGCTCGTCGCTCCGGCTTGCGACCGCGACCAGACTATTGCGGGTCGAACTCTGCAGAACGGGAATGATCGCGCGATTGATGCGAGCGGTCCCGAGCAGTCCCCAGCGCAGGCTCGTCATCGAAGCACGTGCTTCAGCATCAGGGCGCGCAGCGATTCGTCGACGTCGCGCGTGCCCGGATGGCTGCCGTCAGCCGAACGCGTCGCGTCAGTGTTGAACGACACCATATAGGCCGTCCTCGTCGGGAGATGCAGATACAGATGTGAGATGAAGCCGTTCTGGTCGCCGCTGTGTCCAATCAGCGTGACGCTTCCGTAGCGCTCGACGAAGAACGAGAGCGCGGCGCTGGATTCGCCGCCGTTCGTGCCTTCACCGGGCGTCGCGCGAATCTGCGGCGTCCACATCTCCTCGAGCGACGATCGCCGGAGCACCGCCTCGTATGTGTGGCTTCGGGCTTCAGCCGGGAGACCGTCGTTCACGTGGCGTCCGCCTTCAGGCGGAAGACCATTGCCGAGCAGGAACGCCGCGTACTTCGCCATGTCGTCGAGCGGTGCGTTCAGGCCTCCATTCGAGACGGTGATGCCCGTATCGAATTCGAATCGCGCCTCGCGTGTCCCCTGGTCGTCGCGAAAATAGCTGTGCGAACGGTGCGCGACGAGATGGTACGGCGCGCGATCGAAGAACGTGCGCTGCATGCCGAGCGGCATCAGGATGTTCTTCGTCACGTACATCTCGTAGTCGTCTCCGGACAGCGTCTCGATGATGCGCCCGAGAAAAACGACGCCCGGATTGGAGTAGCTGTATCTCGTGCCGGGCGCGAACTGCACATCCGTGTACGGCATCATCGCGACGAGCTGCGGCCATGACGTCGGCTCGAACGGCTGCCAGGCCTTGTCACCGCCCCACGGCCACGTGGCCGCTCTGAAGCCCGCGCTGTGGGACATCAAGTGACGGATCTTCACGTCCGAGATATCGCCGAATGGATCGTGCGCGAGCCGCAGCTCAGGGACGTATTTGACGACCGGATCGTCGAGCGACAGGAGCCCTCTGTCGCGAAGCTGCATGATCGCGATGCCGGTGAACGTCTTCGTGATCGACGCCCAATGAAAGATCGTGTCGTTGTCGACGGGCGTCTTGCGCGCCAGGTCCTGAAAGCCTTCGTTGTCCCGCGCGACGATCTCTCCGGCGCGAACGACGATCACGCTGCTGCCGGCGATGCCCGCGCGCTGGAGGAGCGAGCGGTATCCATCGAGCACGGCGGGCCAGCCATCGGGCGGGGACGGGGACATGAGCACGGCAGCCATTGCGGCCGCCAGCACGGAGATTCGCGTCACGGCGCGACTATTCTCGACCGGGGCTCCGCCCCGGACCCCGGCTCGGTCCCTTGCGGAGACCCCTGCGCCCCGCGCCGCTCTCTCGCGGGCGCGCCGTGCGCGCCGCCGTTATGCGCCAGTACAGAATTCGCGTAGTGAGTCGCATAACGGCCCAACCAGCTTGCACTGCCGGTCCGCTTCTGAGGGATTATTGAGGCATGTCGCAGCCCATCGATCCCCGCGTAACGATCGGGCACGTCCATCTCAAAGTCGCCGACCTCGATCGATCGCTCGCCTTCTATTCCGGCGTGCTCGGCTTCGACATCACGACGCGAATGGGCGAGTCGGCAGTGTTTCTCAGCGCCGGCGGCTATCACCACCACATCGGGCTGAACACCTGGGAGAGCCGTAACGGTACGCCGCCGCCGCCGGACAGCACCGGCCTGTATCACGTCGCGATCAGATATCCGGATCGCCGCACGCTGGCCGACGCCCTGCGCCGTCTGATGGCCGCGCGCGTGCCACTGGAAGGGGCGGCCGATCACGGCGTCAGCGAGGCGCTGTACCTCCGCGATCCGGATGGCAATGGTATCGAGCTGTACCGCGATCGGCCGAAGGCCGAATGGCCGCATGCTCCTGATGGTTCGGTTCGCATGACGACGGAGCCGCTGAACCTGCAGGCGCTGCTTGCGGAAGCCGCGCCCGACGTGTCGGAGGCGGCGCGAACGGCGGACGTCGAGGCGATTACGCCCGCCACACGCACGCGTTTGTCCGATGTGCGCACGCGACTTCTCACGCTGCACAAGGCGCTCCTCGACGATGCGCGGACGGCATACGAACTGGACCGCGGCCGCATCGGATCGACAGGCGCGCTGCTGCAGCTCGTCATCCACGATCCCTGGTTCGCGTGGCTGCATCAGATCTCGGAGCTCGTCGTGCGCATAGACGAGGCC
>JAICSD010000475.1 GCA_025937075.1 Vicinamibacteria bacterium
GCAGCGCGCCCGAGAGGTGATCGTGTTTGCACGGATTGCGGTTGTGGGTTTTGGACTAATCGGCGGCTCGATCGGTTTTGCCGCCAAGCGCCGGTGGCCGTCGGTTCACGTGACGGCGATCGACGAGGCGGCAATTGCCGATGCCGCGACGCGCGCGGGCGCGGCAGATGGCGCCGCTCGTGATGTCGCCGCCGCGCGAGACGCGGATCTCGTGATCCTCGCGGCCCCCGTGCTGCAGAACATACGAATAGCGGAGCAGCTCGCCGGTGTCCTCGCCCAGTCTGCGCTCGTCACGGATGTGGGCAGCACGAAAGCGCAGATCGTCGACGCGTGCGCGAGGATTCCGTCGCTGCAGTTCATTGGCGGGCATCCGATGGCCGGCGGCGCGCGCGGAGGACTGGCGGCCGCCCGGCCCGATCTCTTCGACGGCCACCCGTGGATCCTCACGCCGGGCGCCCACCACTCGGATCGCCTGGGTGCGCTCGAGGCGTTCATCGCCGGTCTCGGCGCGATCCCGCACGTGATGAGCGCCGAGCTGCACGATCGGCTCGTGGCCGCGATCAGCCACCTCCCGCAGTTCACCGCCAGCGCGCTCATGCACGTCGTCGGCCGCCTTGCGGGAGATACGGGCTTTCAGCTTGCCGGAGCGGGGCTCGTGGACACGACACGGCTGGCGGGGAGCCCGTCGCACATCTGGCGCGACATCGCGGCCACGAACGAAGCGCCGCTGCGCGACGCGCTGGATGCGCTGATTCGGACGCTCATCGAGCTGCGAGACGGCCTTGACGACGGGGACAACGTCGACGCAGTGTTCACGTCCGCCGCGAGGTGGCGCGACGCGCTGCTCCACGCGCGCGGCGACTCGTGAACGAGGCGGCGCGAGGGATGACGTCGCCGCTGTGGACGCCGTCGGCCGATCGCATTTCGCGCGCGAACCTCACCCGGTTCATCGAATACGTCGACGATCGCTACGGCACCCGGTTCAGCGACTACGAGCGACTCTACGCGTGGTCCATCGCGCATCCGGTCGAATTCTGGAATGCGATATGGGCCTTCGGCGGCATTGAGACCGATCTGAAGGGTGATCGTGTTGCCAGCGACCCGGAGCGGATGCGGCCTGGCGCGCACTTCTTTCCCGACGCGCGACTGAACTTCGCCGAGAACGCGCTGCAGAGGACTGGCAGCGAGCCGGCGATCCTTTTCAGAAACGAAACCGGACTGCGGCGGGCGCTTTCGTTCGACGACCTTCGCAACGAGGTTGCGGGCTTCGCGGCGGGGTTGCGCGCGATGAACGTCGGGCCCGGCGAGCGGGTGGCCGGCTACATCCCGAATATTCCCGAAGCGGTCGTCGCCGCGCTCGGGTGCGCCGCGGTCGGGGCCGTCTGGTCCTCCGCGTCGCCGGACTTCGGCGTTCAAGGATTGCTCGATCGGTTCGGTCAGATCGAACCGCGTGTGTTCGTCACGGCTGATGGCTATCCGTACGGCGGCAAGACATTCGACTCGATGACGAAAGCGCGTCAGGCGCTCGAGCGCCTCGCGACCGTCGAGCGGACGATCGTCATCCCGTACGTTCAGGCACAGCCGCGGACAGCGATGGCAGGCTCGTCCACCTGGGACGAGTTCGTCTCACCGGGCCGCGGCTCGGCGCTCGACGTCGAGGCGCTGGCGTTCAATCATCCGCTCTACATCTTGTATTCGTCCGGGACGACCGGCGTCCCCAAATGCATCGTCCACGGCGCCGGCGGCACGTTGATCCAGCACCTGAAGGAGCATCAGCTCCACTGCGATATTCAGCCGGGCGACCGCGTCTTCTACTTCACGACGTGCGGATGGATGATGTGGAACTGGCTCGTTTCGGTGCTCGCCTCCGGTGCGTCCATTCTGCTGTTCGACGGCTCGCCGTTCCATCCAGACGGAAACGTGCTGTTCGATTTTGCCGACGAGGCCGGGATGACGCTCTTCGGAACGTCGGCGAAGTACATCGACGCCCTCTCGAAGGCGGGCCTTCATCCGCGCGAGACGCATCGGCTCGACACGGTTCGAACGATGACCTCGACCGGATCGCCGCTCGCGCCCGAGAGCTTCGATTTCGTCTACCGGCACGTCAAGCGCGATATCCACCTCGCGTCCATCTCGGGGGGCACGGACATCATCAGCTGCTTCGTCGGCGGAAATCCGATCGGACCCGTGTGGAGGGGAGAAATTCAGGCGCGCGCGCTCGGGATGGCGGTCGAGGTGTACGACGAGTCCGGGCACCCGGTTCGGCTTCAGAAAGGTGAGCTCGTCTGCACGAAGCCGTTCCCCTCGATGCCAGTGTCGTTCTGGAACGACCCGGACGGCCGCAAATATCACGCGGCGTACTTCGATCGATTCCCCGGCGTGTGGACGCACGGCGACTACGTGGAGCTGACGGCGCACGACGGCGTCATCATCTACGGGCGGTCTGACGCCGTCCTCAACCCGGGCGGCATTCGAATCGGCACCGCCGAGATCTATCGCCAGGTCGAATCCATCGACGACATCGTCGAAAGCCTCGTCATCGGCCAGCGCTGGGAGGGCGACGAGCGGATCGTGCTCTTCGTCAGGCTGCGTGAAGGCCTGATACTCGAGGAGGCGCTGCGCGACCGCATCCGCAAACACATCCGGGAGAACGCGACGCCGCGGCACGTACCGGCGCGCATCGTGCAAGTGACGGACATCCCGCGCACGCGGAGCGGAAAAATCGTCGAACTGGCGGTCCGCGACGTCATTCACGGCCGCGACGTGAAGAACATCGAAGCGCTGGCGAATCCGGAGGCGCTCGAACAGTTCAAATCGCGCCCGGAGCTGGAACAATGATGTTTTTGGGAGTTGGGAGTTGACAGCATCAACAGTCATCCTGTCCGCCTGCCGCACGCCCATCGGATCGTTCGGCGGCGTCTTCAAGGAGCTCACCGCCGTCGATCTCGGAGCCGTCGTCATACGCGAGGCCATCGCACGTGCGAACGTGCGAGCTGCGGACATCGGCGACGTGATCATGGGCTGCGTGCTTCAGGCCGGCGCAGGCATGAACGTCGCGCGCCAGGCGGCGCTGAAGGCGGGCGTCCCTGTCGAAGTGCCGGGTGAAACGATCAATCGCGTCTGCGGCTCCGGTCTTCAGGCGGTCGTTCATGCGGTCGAAGCGGTGCAAGCCGGGTTCGTCGACTTGATCCTCGCCGGCGGAACGGAGTCGATGAGCCATGCGCCGTTCCTGTTGAAGGGGGCCCGATGGGGCTATCGCATGGGCGACGCGCAGGTCC
>JAICSD010000165.1 GCA_025937075.1 Vicinamibacteria bacterium
ATTGAAGGGCGGCGTGAGCTCTGAGCGATCGCAGTGACCATCGACCATCGACCATCGACCATCGACCATCGACCATCGACCATCGACCATCGACCATCGACCATCGAACATCGAACATCGAGCATCGTCCATCGACTCTCAGCGGCGTACTGCGAAGGCGATAGCTGAGAGCGCGAGCGGATACAGCACCACACCGACGCTCGATCCGAGCGTGAAGAGCTCGATATGGGCAGCGATGACGATCGCGATTACGGCGGCTCCGCCGATCGCGACCCCCATCGTATTCATGCCATCCGACGGCGGAATCGACACGACGAGCGGACGGGTGACATCAGCCATGGCCAGCTCCACGAAAAGCCATCCGATCACGAGGCCGTTGATGGCATGCGCGAGCGCGAGGCGCGATCCCCACTGCAGTCTCGCGATGGGGTAGAGAATGCCGACCGTCGTCACGACCAGTGTGATTCCTGTCAGGCGCACTCCCTCGCGGAAACGGCCGGCGCTGCCGCTGGCGGCCACCTCGAAGATCCACCCGGCGCGATAGTCCGCCGACGTCCGCACCGCCGCGCGAAAACCCGCGATCACCGCGGCGACGAGCAGCGTCTGCGCGGCGAGCGTCAGGGTGCGGATCGAGTCGTCCGTCAGCGCAATGAACAAGGCGATCCCCGCCGCCAGTGCCACCAGCATGTAGACGAGGTGAACCGAGCTGCGGAGCAGCGCACGCGCGGCGAAAAGGATGCCGGCCCGCGTGGCGGGCGGGACCCGTCTGAGGATTGCCGGTGCGCGCCGCATGGCGGGCGAGCGTCGTCGCGGTGGTCCCTCGATCAACAGATGAATGCGCCGCGCATTCCTGAGATAGAGCGCAGTCGACGCGACGAGAGTGAGAATGACGATCACCGCCCCTCGAAGGGCGACGTTCGTCAACCGAGGCAGCGCCTCACGATAACGCACGGTCAGCCGGGCTTCGTCGGCTGCGAGAGGCGCGGGCATGTCCGGCCGGGGCAGGCGGTCCAGCATGCGTCCGGCCAGCGCCGCGTGGCCGGCGGCGAACCAGCCCACCGGCGCGAGTAACGGCCGACCGTTCTCAGCGTCGAACATCCACGCTGCGGAATCGGAGAGACGAACCGGCACCAGCGCGAGGAGCAGCAGCACGGCGAAGAGCAGAATTGCGCGCACCCGGCTCGACACGCGATAGAACCGCGCGGCTCCGAGTACGGCAAACAGCGCCTCGCGGATCGCCAGCACCGCTGCAAATCCAAACAGTCCCGCGGCCATGGTGACGATCGCGTGGACGCCCGCGAGCGGGACCAGCATCATCACGTTCATCGGCAACTGCGCGGACATGAGCAGCGGGTGGAGCAGTGAGGGGACGGCATTGAGGGCCGCCGCGAACGCCGCCGCGAACGTCGCAAGCGCGGTGATCTTGGCGCGAACGATCGTGCGCCGCGGAACCGGGAACACGCCGAGGATGGCGGCGTCCTCCGGAGTCAAGGCCAGCGCATCCCACTCGAGCAGCGCGACGATGGCGGTGACCAGCATCGACGCCGCGCAGAAGGTCACCTCGTCACCCATCAGCGTCGTTTCGGTCCAGCCGGACGCCTGAAGCGGGTGCATCAGGTATTTCACGCTCATGAAGACGGTGACGAACAGCGGGATCGTGATGACGGCTGCCGCAGCGATGGCAAGCGTCTGGTGACGGTCGCTGTCCGCAGAGAAATCGTGTTCGACGAACTGCGTGAGAAAGTGCCTCACGAGCACGTCGTCAGGCATGATGCGTCACGATGTCCGCGATCTGCTCCGCGACGGCATCGGGCCGCTGCGCGGCCAGCGTCGCGAACGCTTCCTCGAGCGAGCCTGACGGAGCCACGGTGCGAATCCGGTTCACGTCGCCGTCGATGACGATGCGGCCGGCGCTGAGCACGATGACGCGAGAGCAGAGCCGCTCGACGTTTTCGATCACGTGCGAGCTGTAGAGGACCGCCTTGCCGCGCTGCGCGAGCAGACGCACGAGGTGACGCAGCAGGAGAATGGAGCCGACGTCGAGCCCCGACTCCGGCTCGTCGAGGATCACCAGATCCGGATCGTGAAGGAGCGCCGCAATGATGAGGATTTTCTGCTTCATCCCCTTCGAGTACGCCGCGATCGATTGGGCCGCGCCGTCGGCCAGGCCGAACAGGTCGAGCAGCGCGTCGATTTTCGGCGCCGCGTCGCGCACTGGCAGCTCGCGAAGACCAGCCACGAGGTCGAGGTATTCGCGGCCCGAGAGAAATGGGTACAGGTGCGGCTCTTCGGGGACGTATCCAAAGCGCCGGCGGAACGCGAGGTTGCCGCCCGTCACGTCCTGGCCGCCATAGAACACGTGGCCGCTCGTCGGCTCGACGAGGCCGGTCAGCATTTTGATCGTGATCGATTTTCCGGAGCCGTTGGGGCCGAGGTAGCCGAGGATCTCACCAGGCGCGAGCGTGAAGCTCACGTCGGACACGGCGGCGTGGCCGTAGAACCGCTTCACCAGGTGTTGTGCCTCGAGAATGCGGATCATTTATTACCGCACAACGCGCGGCCGGCATTGACGAGCGGATCGAGCGGCATCATGCCGCGGGTGAGCGGCGGCCATCGGCGCTCCCGACCTTCGGCGTCGATGAGCCGGGCTTCCTCGTCCGACAGACCGAAACGAGTCCGCACGTCCCGCGCGCATGAATTCACGTCGGGCTCCGAGTGACACCGCTCGAGCGCAGCGAACGCATTCATCCGAACCTCCTGCGTGAGCCGTTTCACGGGGTTGGACGGCGGCGGCGACGGTTCGGGCAACCGGAGCGGCGAGATGTCCGCGGCGGCGGGTCCCTGTCCCTTCACCACGTATGTGACACCGCCGGCGCGAAAAAGGATCACTCAGTGTTCGTCGCAGGCCAGCGTTCCGGTGCCAACGGACAGCGGCCAGCGAAAGCCCAGCCGGCTTCGTGAAATCGTCTGCTGGCGCGTGTGCGGAACACCGTCGATGGGATCGCTCACGCGATCGGGCGTTCCGCACGCGGCGAGCAGGACGTATGCCGCTAATACCGCTCCCCGGCGCCCCATAAAGGGGCGCCCTACGAGAGAGTGCGGTTGGGTCATATGAGCACCGTGTAGCGCCGCCCCTTTGTATCCGTGCAGGGCGGCCCCTTCGTGGGGCCGCCACGGGTGTAAGCCGCGCCTTTGTATCCGTGTAGGGCGCCCCTTCGTGGGGCCGCCACGCGTGGAGGCCGCGCCTTTGTATCCGTGTAGGGCGCCCCTTCGTGGGGCCGCCACGGGGTCCGGATCACATCCCAGAGTTGAGCGCGGCGACCGGATCCGCGTACGCGGCACGCCGCGCCGGCCACGCGCTGAAGAGCAATGAGGCGGCGGTCAGGAGCAACGCGACGAGCAGGAGATTGGCCGCCGTCGCTCCCGGTGTGCCAAAGAACCTCTGCCAGGCGACGGTGAGTAATGCCCCGGCCAGCAATCCGATCCCAAGCTGCACCGCCAGCGGCCGGAGGACCGCTCGAATCACGTCCCCGGGCGCCGCGCCGAGCGCGACCCGCACGCTCAGCTCACGGGCGCGCGACGCGACGCGATGCGCGGTCAGCGCCGCGGCGCCGACCATCGCGAGCAGGAAACCGATTGAGGCGATTGCCGTAATGAGCGTCTGCGAAAATCGCCCGAGCCAGCGCGACTGCCAGGACGCTTCGGTCAACGGCAGCACGCTCGCGATGGCGACGTCCTTGTCTGCGTGCGTGATGGCGTCCGTGACCATCGATGCCAGTTCCTCGGGTCGTTCCGTGCCTCGGACGATCAGCGTCGACGAGGTGGCGCGCCCAAGGTCGCGCGGCAGAAAGACGATCGGCGGCGGATTCAGGATCGCCTGGTCGGCAAACGACGGCACGACGCCGACGATGGTTCGCGATACCGGGCCATTTGCCGAATCGCCTGACGCCGGCATGAGCCGGATTTGCTGTCCCACGACGGCATTCGTGCCGAAGAACACCGAAGCGAACCGATCGTTCACGAGCACGGCGCCTTCGGCGTCGGAGACATCTGCTCTGAACGAGCGGCCAGACTCCAGCGCAACGCCCACGGTTTCGAAGAATCCGGAGTCCACCGTCATGCTGCCAACCAAGGCCCCGGGTTCGCGGATCGAGCCTGCGGCGACACGCGCCGGCACGCGCTGCGTCCCCGGCAGCGCGGCCTCGAAGCTTGCGTTCGTGATGACGCCGGTCGCGAGCAGCCGTTGCAGAAGACCCGAGTAAAACGCGTTTCGCTGCGGTGCCGTTGGGTACTTTCGCGGCGAGAGCGAAATGTTCGCGGTCAGCACGTCTGCAAGGTGTGCCGGGGCGCGCGGTCTCGACAGCGCCTGATAGAGCTGCACGGTCAGACCGACTTCGCAGAGGAGCAGCATGCTGAGGGCGAGCTGGACCGTCAGGAACGCGACGCTCCACCGCTCGACAGCTTTGCTCGACGTCGTCGTTCGCGCGTGCCATGGCGTGGGCGGCGTTTTCACGAGCTGCCATGCCGGGGCGATCCCGCACAGTAGAACTGTCGCGCCGCCGACGACGAACGACACGGCGACGACGTGCCAGTCGAGGCCAATCCGCGTCCAATCCGAGAGCGCGTTGGAAGGAATCTGTGCCCTCAGCCCACGGAGCGCCATCCACGCGACGCACGCCCCGCCGCCGGCCGCGGCTGCGTAGAGGATCGACGTCTCGGCGAGCAGTTGACGAAAGATCCGGCTTCGCGTCGCACCAAGCGACAACCTGGTCGCGATTTCGCCCGTGCGGCGCACGCCCCGCGAGAGCAGCAGGTTGCCGACATTGGACGACGCAATCAACACGACGAGCGCGCCGGCGACGATGAAGGCGATCCACTGAGGACTCGAAATGTCAGCCTGATATCGCGACTGCAGCGGTGCGATCGTGACGTGGATTCGATCGTCGGACAGCAGGCCCCGGCGCCGAAGCGCGGATTCGAGGGTACTCGTGACGTCGGCCGCTCCAGGGCCGCCCGGCCGGAGCGCCGCGCACAACGAGAGTGCGCGTTCGTCCGGCGAGAGCGTGACCGCCGCGACCGGCAACCAGACGTCGCTGCCGGACGGGAACCGGGCGCCCGCGATCACGCCGACGACGACGGCGGGAACCGTGTCGATGACGATTTCCCGCCCGAGCGAGGCCTTGGGGCCGCCGAACATTTCGCCCGCCAATCTCGCGGACACGAGCGCGATCGACCCATGGTCGTCCCGGTACTCCTCGGCGCTCAGTCCACGTCCGAGCGCGGGTTCTTCTCCCAGCAGCGCGAGGAGATCGCGGGACACGTAGCCGACCGTCGTTTGTCGTGCGGACGAGTCGCGCGTCCGGACGGGCAGCACGCGCGTGGTGAAGTAGCCCACTCCGTCGACGGGCGGCGTGTCTTCGATCGCGCGAGCTTGCGAAAGCGTCAGCGCGGGCTGACGCCCGGAATCGTCGTGAAGCGAGATGTCACTCAGGGAGTGCGCACCAGAGAAGGGGAGCGGTCGCAGGCAGAAGGCGTACACGAGCGAAAAGAACACCGTGCTCACGCCCAGGCCGAGCGACAGTGCGCCGATGGCTGCGATGGAGAACGTGGGTTCGTTGCGCAGAATCCGCAAGCCGATCCGCGCGTCGGCGAAAAGATCGACGAGCCACTCCGTACCCCGGGCGCGCCGGCAGTCGTCCTTGATCTCCGCGACGTGGCCGAACTCCCGCGCCGCCTGTCGGCGTGCGTCGCGCTCGCTGGATCCGTCGCGCATCAGCTCGGCAACGATCTGCTCCACGTGAAACTCGAGTTCCGCGTCGAGATCGTCTTCGAGCCGCCCACGTCGTCGCAGCCGCTGCCACCAGTTCATCCGGCTTCTCCCTGGACGCCACGGAGGATTGCCGCGATGGCCTCTGCGAGCCGCTCCCAGCTTTGGGATTCGGCCTCCAGTTGCCGGCGTCCTCTGGAGGTGAGGCGGTAGTACTTCGCATTGCGGCCCGTCTCCGAGGTCTTCCACTCGGCGGCAAGCAGCTTTCTGTTCTCGAGTCGATGCAGCGCCGGATACAGCGTGCCCTGGGGAACCTTGACGACCTCGCGGGAAAGCCGGCGGATGCGCTGCGCAATCGCGTAGCCGTGAAGCGGTTCTGCTGCGAGAACCTGCAGGACCAGCATGTCCAGGGTGCCCTGTGGGAGATCTGTGCTTGGCGCCGGCACTTGATGCCTCCGGCTTCTACATATAACGCCGCCAGGGCGCGGTGTCAATCGCGCGATGAACGATGGGCGATGGGCGATGGACGATAAACGATCGGTGATCGCCGTTGCGCGCCGGGCGATGGGCGGATCATGTAGGGCGCCCCTTTCCGGGGCGCCGCGGCGTTACGCCGCGACAGTCTCCTGTGCGGCTTCGCCGAGCAGATGTCGCAGCTTCAGCACGAGGGAGATCCAGTAAGTGTTCGATCCAATCGCGGCGAGGACGACGACGAGCGGCGTGAGGTTGACGAGCGAGAGCGCCATGATGCCGTAGGGCATCGCGGAGCGTGTCGCGACGAAGGAAATCCGCCAGATAATCCGCGACCACCACGTCGGGTCGGCCTTGAAGCGCTGTTTCGCGATGGAGTGCAGCCGCTCGGGCCGGCCGGCCGTGATGCGCGTGCGCAGGTAAATGAGGAGCGCGAATGCGACGAGCGTGCCCACAAGCGCGACGGCGCCAAACCAATAGAAGATCGGCCAGCCGGTAAAGCGCACGGCGCCAATCGTCATCCCGATGAAGATCGCGATGTAGTACGAATAATCGCCGAACGTTTCGATCCAGCAGCCGAGCGCCGATTCCTGATATTTCAGCCGCGCGATTTCGCCGTCGCAGCCGTCGAGGACGCTCGCCGACAGCGAGAGAAACGCGGCGAGAACGCTGGTCCAGTAATGGCCAAGGCTGAAGAGCCACGCGGCATAGAACCCGACGGCCACGAGCGCGACCGAGAGCTGGTTGGCGGTGAGCGGCGTTCGAATCAGCGCGATGCTGATGGGCAGCGACATGCGCCGGTTCATCCGCGCGAGTGTGTTGTCCGTCGGCTTATAGCTGGAACGACGAATCGTTTGCTCTGCGGCCGCGACGTCCGCCGGTTCGAGCGTTCGGAGCACGAGGCGCGCGCGCGCGTGCGAGACGTCTTCGCCTGACGGCAGCCGCGGGTGAGCGGAAATCCGTTGCTCGAGCATCCGCCTGAGGGCCCCGGCATCCCTCGCATCTTCTGCGCGCAGACGCAGGAGCCCCGATACCGGCCAATCCGCTCCCGCAGGGACATCGCAGACCGTTCCGGGTTCGACAGCGATCGTACCGGCGTCTTCGAGGAGTGCCGGCGAGACGACGGTGCCCGACGGCATCAGGGTCACGGGCGCGTCGCCGGGGAGTTCAGCGATCAGTCTCTGCCACGCATCATCGGACGTAACGATCCTGATGGTGCCGCGGATGTCACGCGCAATACGATGCAGCGCTCGTGTATCGACTTGGGCCGCCAGTACGTACACGTTGGCGTATCCAGCCCGGAAGGCCGAGCGCAGGACGCGCTCTGCTATCGACAGACCCGCAATCGGGGTCGTCAGCGGCACGCGGACGAGCGGGTCACTGACAACGTACAGCAACGTCGGGCGGCGGTCTCGCGGCTCAGCCGTCGACCGCGTCGATGCGGCCGGTGCTGGAAGGGCCTTCTGACGACGTGGGTAGATTGCGAGGCCGACGCCTGCCCAGAACAGCCCGCGCAACCGGCGCGCGAGCGCGAGCGGCGCGCCGGCCGCGGACGCTCCGACTGCAGCGCCCGCGGCGAGGCTCGCTGCCTCGAGCGCGCCAAGGCTCGCCGGGATGAACGCGGAGGCGAAGCTGGCGACGCGCGAGAACGTCTCGATGGCAACAGCTTGCACCGGGGTGATGTGGAGGCCGACGGCATTGAGGATCAACCAGGCCTCGGCGGACATGCAGGCGTACGCGACGATCGACGCGACCGTCAGGACGACGAGACGCATGGCATTGCCGCGGACCAGCTCGATGAGCTGACGCCCGACCGATGCCGTGAAGCGAGCCGCCTTCGTCTCCGCGACGCCCGTGCCGAGCGAGCGGTCCGCGTGCCGAAGGCCGCGAAGAAGCAGCGAATCGCGGCGGATGATGATGCTCGCGGACGCCACGCCGATCCCCGCAGATCCAATGGCAAAGGCGAGGAACACCCGATGCCAGAGGTGCGTGAGTGGAAGTGCTGCCAGAGCCGCCATCGATCCGGCTCCGACGATGAGCAGCGTGGCGAGCATGTACGAGAGCCGCTCGAGCGCGACGGCAGCGGTCGCCTCGCGCGTCGGGACGCGATCGGCGAGGAGAACGACTTTCAGCGGTTCCCCCGCCACGCCGGCGATCGTGAGATAGCTGAACGCTTCCGCGGCAAGCCGGACCCGCATCAGGCGAGCGAAGGAGATCGAGCGGTCCTTCGGAAAGCACCACGACCAGGCCCAGGTGCGCGTCAGATGCCACAACCCGCTGGCCGCGAGCGCCAGCGGGATCGCGCGGCCCAGTCGCCGGCCGGTGGCGATCGCCATGTCGACGTCGACGTAATAGAGGGCGCCCGCGAACAGCGCGGCGCCAAGCGCCAGCGCGCCGAGCGAGATCAGTCGTCTGTGGTGTTCACGTATCATGCGACGGGATTGGCAGTCGTGGCGGTGCA
>JAICSD010000315.1 GCA_025937075.1 Vicinamibacteria bacterium
GATCGTGCGCTTCACGTTCGCCGTCCGCCCGAATCGGGAGCCGGGCGGGCTGCAGACGATCGAATTGCCGTCGAAGCGGAGGACGATCGATTCCGTCGAGCTGGACGCACCGCTGCTGGCCTCGCTGTCACAGGGGCGCGAAAAGCGCCGCGACGTGCCGCTGACGGCGATTCCGCCGCGCATGGTGCAGGCGGTGCTCGCAACGGAGGACCATCGTTTCTACGACCATCCCGGCGTCGATGTGATCGGCACGACGCGCGCCGTGTTCAGCAATCTGTTCGGCAGCCACCGGTATCTCTCCGGCGGCAGCACGATCACGCAGCAGCTCGTGCGCAACACGTTCATCAGCGCCATGTGGGGCCTCGAGAAGGCTCAGGAGAAGAGCGCCAGGCGCAAGTTCACCGAGTGGCTGATGTCGGTCGCGCTCGAGCGGCGGTTGTCGAAGGACCAGATTCTGCAGATGTACCTGAACGACGTCTATCTCGGGCAGCGCGGGTCGTTTGCGATCCACGGCGTTCCAGAAGCGGCGCGGCTGTTCTTCGGGAAGGACGTCAGCAACGTCTCGCTTACGGAGGCCGCGACGATCGCGGGCGTCATTCAGGCGCCGCCCCGGTATTCGCCCTTCAACAATCCAGACCGCTCGCGCGAGCGCCGCAACGTCGTCCTCCACGCGATGGCCGACAGCGATTACATCACCGAGGACGCAGCCGACCGCGCGTCGCACGAACCGCTGCAGGTGGTCGCGCGCGCGCTGGAATCGGAAGCGCCGTATTTCGTGGACTACGTGAGCCAGGACCTCCAGGAGAAGGTCAAGACGGCGGACGCCGTCGACGTGTACACGACGCTGGACCTGCACCTGCAGCGGCTCGCGCAGGAAGCCGTCCGCACCGGACTGGACAAAGTCGACGCGATCCTGTCAAAGCGCAAACACAACCCGGGTCAGGCGCAGGCAGCCCTCATCGCGGTCGACCCGCGCACCGGAGAGATCCTTGCGATGGTGGGCGGCCGGTCCTACAACCAGTCGCAATACAACCGCGCCGTCAGCGCGCGACGGCAGCCCGGGTCGACGTTCAAGCCGTTCGTCTATCTCGCAGCGTTCGAGCGCGCGCAGGCGGACGGCCGCTCCGACATGACCCCCGCGACGATCGTCAACGACGAGCCGACGTCCTTCCTGTTCAACGATCAGGAATGGACCCCGCAGAACTACGAGAACGAGTACGACGGGCCGATCACGCTCCGCCGCGCGCTGGCGATGTCGCGCAACATCGCGACAATCAAAGTTGCCGAAGCCACCGGGTACGACAACGTCGCCGCGCTCTGGAAGCGGGTCGGCGCGGGCACCCCGCCGCGCCCGTATCCCTCGATCGCGCTTGGGGTGTTCGAAGCGACACCCTTCGAAATTGCATCCGCCTATACGCTCTTTCCGAATCTCGGGACGATCCGCCCGCTGCACGGCGTCCTGCGGATCATCGATCGCGGCAAGCCCGTGCCAATCGACGAGGCGCCTCCGCGCACCGTCGCCCGTCGCGACACGACGTATCTCGTGACGGACATGATGCGGAGCGTCCTCAACGAAGGCACTGGCGCGGCGGCGAGATCGATGGGCTTTTCGCTCGACGCGGCCGGCAAGTCGGGGACGACGAACGACTATCGCGATGCGTGGTTCGTCGGCTTCACGCCCGATCTGCTCACCGTCGTGTGGGTGGGGCTGGATGACAACCAGATCCTCGGCCTCAGCGGCTCACGCGCCGCACTGCCGATCTGGGCCGACTTCATGACGCGCGCGCTCGCCGGGCATTCCAGCGCAAGCTTCGACGCTCCTGACGGGATCGTCTTCGCGGACATCGACCGCGACACGGGCCAGCTCGCGACGCCGCTCTGCCCGCGCGTCATCCACCAGCCGTTCCTCGCCGGCACGCAGCCGCTGCAGAGCTGCACCCAACATGGTTCGGTCGGACTGGTGGGGACAGTCATCAGATAACTACGCAACTACGCAATTACCAACTACCCAAGGCGCTTGAATTGGAGGTTATCTCCTTGCCTGGTTGGAGGTTGTGAGGTTGCGTAGTTGCCGGCGTCCAGCCCGGAGCCTGCTATACTTTCCTTTTCCTCCTTGGCGGTACCTTTGAAATTGAAGCTTTGTGTGTGTGTGCTGGCCGTCGGTGTGTCCGCGGCCGCGTGTAAGAAAGCTCCCGCCGCACAGACGGCGACGGCTCAGAGCGGCACGCCTGCCGCCGCGACGGCCGCGGCACCGTCTACGCCGCCCAAGCCCGTCCCCGCCCAGCTCCCCGACGTCGTGGCGCGCGTCAACGGCGAAGACGTGAAGAAAGCGGATTTCGAGCGGATGATCAAGACGATCGAGGCCCGCGCCGGTCAGCCGATTCCCCCGGAGCGGCGCGACGAGATTCTCCGCGGCGCGCTGGATCAGCTCATCGTCTACAAGCTGCTCGCGCAGGAGTGCAAGACACGCGGCCTTGCGGCGACCGATGCGGACGTCGACGCCAAGCTCGCGGAATTGAGGAAGCAGTTCCCGACCGAAGACGCATTCAGCAAGGCGCTGCAGGAACGCGGCCTGACCCTCGACGGCCTCAAGAGCGATGCGCGGACCGACCTGAGCGTGTCGAAATTGATGGACACCGAGGTCGCGTCGACGCCGGGGCCGAGCGACGCGGAAGCGCAGGACTTTTACGCGAAGAACCCCGACAAGTTCAAGCAGGAAGAACAGGTGCGGGCGAGCCATATCCTGATTCGCGTGGACGAGAAAGCAGACGCCGCGACGAAGAAGAAGGCGAAGGACGAGATCGAAAGCGTCCTCAAGCAGGCGCGGGCCGGGGCCGATTTCGCGGCGCTCGCGCGCGAACACTCGCAGGACGGGAGCGCCGCGCAGGGTGGCGACCTGAACTACTTCACGAAGGAACAGATGGTGCCCGCGTTTTCCAACGCGGCCTTCGCGCTCAAGCCGGGACAGATCAGCGACGTCGTCACGACGCAGTTCGGTTATCACATCATCAAGGTGACCGACCACAAGCCGGCGCGGGTCGTGCCGTTCGAGGAAGCGAGCGCGAAGATCAAGGAATTTCTCGGCGAGCAGAAGAAGCAGCAGCACGCCGATGCGTTCATCGACGGGCTGAAGAAGAAATCGAAGATCGAGGTCCTGATCTGAACGACATTGTCCTCCCGGCGGCCGCCGCTGCGCTCGAGCGCGGAGAGCTGGCGGCACTGGTGACGATCGTGCGCGCGACGGGCTCGACCCCGCAGCGCACGGGCGCCAAGATGCTCGTCTATGCGGACGGGCGGACGGTCGGGACCATTGGCGGCGGCTGCTACGAAGCTGATGCGCTGGGCCGCGCGCGCGAAGCGATTGCGAGCGGCACACCGCTCCTCCTGAAGTACGACCTCAACGACGACTTCGTCGAGGAGTCGGGGCTGATCTGCGGCGGCCAGATGGAGGTCTATATCGATCCCATCACACCTTCACCATCGCTGTACATCATTGGCGCGGGCCACGTGGGGTATCACCTCGCGCGCGCCGCATCGGACGCCGGGTTCCGCATCCACGTCGTCGATGATCGGGAGAAGTTCGCCAGCCGCGAGCGCTTTCCTTCGGCGGACTCCGTGGTGGTCGACGACATCGCGGCCTGGCTGCATCGCACCGAGCTCCCACCGACGGCCTATGTCGTCATCGTGACGCGAGGCCACACGCACGACTTCGACGCGCTTCGCGCGCTTGGCGCCCGCGATTTGAAGTATCTCGGGCTCATCGGAAGCCGTGCGAAGGTCGCCCGTCTGTACGACGCGATGAAGAGCGAAGGCATGCCGCAGGAGTGTCTCGCTCGCGTGCACGCGCCGATCGGCCTCGATATCGGCGCCGTCTCGCCTGCAGAAATCGCGATTGCCATCCTCGCCGAGTTGATCGCCGTCCGCCACGGCAAGGACGTGTCGGCTGTCTCGATGAAATGGCAGCGCCAGCCTCGCTGATTCGCAACGCCACAATTCTCACGATGAACGACGCGCTCGACACGATCGAGGGCGCCGTTCTCGTGCGCGGCGGCCGCATCGTCTCCGTCGGTCCAGAACCCGGGGACACGCGCGGCGCCACGATCATCGACGCCGGCGGAGCGTATCTCCTTCCGGGCTTCGTCCAGACACACGTCCATCTCTGTCAGACGGTCTTTCGCGGTGTGGCCGACGACATGCCGCTGCTCGAGTGGCTCGAGACGCGCGTGTGGCCGATGGAAGCCGCGCATACGCCCGAGACGCTCCGCGCATCCGCTCGCCTTGGAGCGGCGGAACTGCTGCTCACGGGCACGACCACCGCATTGACGATGGAGACCGTGCACGATACCGACGTCGTGTTCGAAGTGCTCGACGCGATGGGCATGCGCGCCATCGTCGGCAAGTGCATGATGGACGCGCCGGGAGATGCGCCGCCACGGCTGCAGGAGCAGACCAGGGCGTCGATTGACGAGAGCGTGGCGCTCGCGAAGCGCTGGAACGGCCGCAACGGCCGGCTCCGCGCCGCCTTCGCCCCCCGGTTCGCGATCTCGTGTTCGCGCGAGCTCCTCGAAGCTGTCGCGTCCCTCTCGCGCGAGCACGGCGTATTGATTCACACACACGCGTCGGAGAATCGCGACGAGGTCGACGTCGTTCGTCAGATCTCCGGCGGCATGCGCAACGTCGAGTATCTGGCGAGTGTCGGTCTCGCAACCCCACAGCTCTGTGCCGCTCACTGCGTCTGGGTGGACGACGCCGAACAGGCGATTCTCGCCGAGCGTGGGGTCAAGGTCCTCCACTGCCCCGGCTCGAACCTGAAGCTCGGTTCGGGCATTGCGCCGGTGATCGAGATGCGCGCGCGCGGGATTTCCGTCTCACTCGGCGCAGACGGCGCCGCGTGCAACAACCGGCTCGACATGTTCGATGAGATGCGGCTGGCCGCGACGCTGCAGTCCGTCCGGCATCGGCCTGGAGCGCTCACGGCGCGCGATGCCGTGTGGATGGCCACCCGCGAAGGTGCTCGCGCGCTCGGGCTCGAGGCGGAAATCGGATCGGTCGAGGTCGGCAAGCGCGCGGATCTGATCCTTATTGATCGCACGGGCGTTGGCCTGGCGCCCGACGCCGACCCGTGGTCGTCCATCGTCTACGCGGCCCGCGGCAGCGATGTCACGATGACGATGGTCGACGGCGAGATTCTGACCCGTGCCGGCCAACTCGTCCGTGAGGATAACGCTGAAGTTGTGGTCGAGGCTCGGGCTGCGGCCCGCCGCCTGGCTGTTCGCGCAGCCGCCCGGTAGAGCGTTATAGGGCGGCCTTTATGGGCCACCGCTGTCCGTGGATCGTGCAGGGCCGACCCTCTATGGGCCGCCGATGTCCAGGCCGCCGATGTCGGTAAAGCGTGTAGGGCAGCCCTTTACGGGCCGCCGATGTCCGTGGATCGTGTAGGGCGGCCCTTTATGGGCCGCCGATGCTATAATCGTCGTTAGCACTCCGATCTCCCGACTGCTAAACGGTCAATGAATCGTCATCCTGAGCTTCACGA
>JAICSD010000286.1 GCA_025937075.1 Vicinamibacteria bacterium
CGCGCGCGAAAGAGATGGCCATCCGATCCGCGCTCGGGGCCGGGCGCGGACGTCTGATCGCGCAGCTGTTCACGGAGACCCTGATGCTGTGCGTGCTCGGGGGCGCCGCGGGGCTTGCCCTCGCCTCGCTGCTCGTCCGCCTCGCCGGACCGGTGCTCGCCTCGTCGCTCCCCTTTGCGCAGATGGCGCTCGATCTTCGTGTCGTCGCATTCACGACGCTGATCGCGCTCACGACAGCGCTCTTCGTCGGCATCCTCCCGTCGCTGCGTGCGTCGACGGTGGCGCGCGTTTCGACAGCCTTGAATCGCTCCGGCCGCGGTGCTTCTGGTGGATACGGCCGCCTCCGCCGCGCCATCGTGACGGCCGAAGTCGCGTTGTCCCTCGTGCTCGTCTGCGGCGCTCTCCTGCTGTTTCTGACACTCTTCAACCTGCAGCGACTCGACACCGGCGTACGCATCGACAACGTGATGACCTTTTCGCTCGCGCTCCCGGCTTCCGCATATCCAACGTCCGATCGTTCGACCGCCTTCTATGACGCTCTCAGCGAACGGCTCGAGTCCGCTCCAGGCATCAGTCGGGCCGCTCTGGCCACGTATCTGCCCCTCGAGTGGATCACGAATGGCGAAGCCGTCTCCGTACCCGGAAATGACGGCCTCATCAACGTGCGCTTCAAGCGCGTCGATTCCGGGTACTTCGACGCGTTCGACATTCTCGTCAGGTCAGGACGCGGCATCGCTCCCGACGATCGCGCCGGCAGCGCGCCGGTCCTCGTCGTCAACGAGGCCCTTGCCGCTCGGTTGCGGGATGCTGCGCATGTGGCCACACCCGTGGGCCAGATCGTGCGCATCCAGTACGCGGACTACTCCGGGACACCCACCGAGCGGACGGCTGAGATCGTCGGCATCATCCGCAGCGAGCGCGTGAACGATCCGTGGCGGCCCGATCCTCCAGTCGTGTACGTGCCGCTCGCGCAGGCGCCCGATCGAAACCTGAGAGTCATCGTCCGGACGGCGGCCGATCCGGCAGCGGCTGTGCCGGCGATTCGCGAAGCGGTGCATGCGACAGATCCACGCCTGGCCGTCGCCGATGTGGCGACGATGACGGAGGTTCGAGATCGGACGCTCACGATCGTCAGCCGTCCGGCCTGGGCGATCGGCGCGTTCGGCGCTGTCGCGGCCTTCCTCGCCGGGCTCGGACTGTATGGAGTGCTCGCCCAGACCGTCACCAGCCGACGGCGGGAGATTGGAATTCGGATGGCGCTTGGCGCGCAGGCACGGACCGTGGTCGGCCGGACGTTGCGGGACGCGCTCGTCACGATCGCCATCGGCCTAGTGGTTGGACTGGTTGCCACCGCGGCCGTGACGCGCACGATGCGCAGCATGCTGTTCGGCGTGTCGCCGCTCGAGCCTTCAGCCCTTGCGACTGCCGCCGGATTGATGGTGGCGATTGGTGGGATTGCGGCGCTTCTGCCGGCTCTTCGCGCGGCACGGGTGGACCCGGTCATGGTCTTGCGGGAGGAGTGAGGCAGCTTCTCAACGAGCTGACAACACCTCATCGATCCACGCCTCGATGTCGGTCCACGTCGATGCGCGACTGATTGCCCCCCGGCTCAGAAACCACGGCGCGCGCTCCTCCGCAACTCGACCCTGAGCCATACCCGCATTCGACGAGCGTCGCCGCGCAAAATGTGTTGATTCAGCGCCGCTGCCAGCGGATTTCAATTCCGTCAGCGGTGCCGACGGCCTTCCGCAGCAGGCTCAGCAGGTGTTCCGTTGCCGCCCCGTCGCCGATGACGTCGATCGTCGCGCGATCGACGTAGTAATCCCGATCGTCCAGCGACTCTTCCTCGAGATGATCCGCGAGGACCTTCAAATCTGCCTCGGTAATCGAGCCAATCAGTTCGTTCGTTTCGTTGTTGTACAGGTCAATCATCAGGTCCCTCGAAAAAACGATCGCAGGTCCGGATTTACTTTATACTGCCAAGCATGGCTAACTTGGTATTACAAAGTCACGGCCGCCCGCTGCGTGTCACGCTGATCCTTCCCGCCTTGACAGAAGCCACGAGCCCGTTCTGGCGTCCGATCAAGTATTCCCTGTTCCCGCCGCTCGGTCTTGCTACCCTGGCCGCCTACCTCGCGCCGGACGACGAAGCGACGATCGTCGACGAGCACGTCGAGCGGCTGCCGACGGACGATACACCGGATCTCGTCGTCATCCAGGTGTACATCACGAATGCGTACCGCGCCTACCGGGTCGCAGATCGCTACCGGGCCCGCGGCGTATTCGTCGCGCTCGGAGGGCTGCACGTCACAGCCCTGCCCGCGGAAGCCGCCGCGCACGCCGATGCCATTTTCCTCGGACCGGGCGAACAGACCTTCCCGCGCTTCCTCGACGACTTTCGCGCGGCGCATCCGGAACCCGTGTATCGTTCGTCGGACGGCCGCACCATTCTCGGGATTCCGCCCGTCCGGCGTGATCTGATCACGCGGCGGCTCTATCTGGTCCCCAACTCGATCGTCGTGAGCCGCGGATGCCCGCAGCACTGCGACTTCTGCTACAAGGACGCGTTTTTCTCCGGCGGCCGATCCTTCTATACGCAGCGCGTGGACGAGGCCCTCGCGGAGATCGACCGGCTTCCCGGACGCCATCTGTATTTTCTCGACGACCACCTGCTCGGCGATCCGCGGTTCGCGCGCGGGCTGTTCGACGGCATGCGCGGGATGAACAGGCTGTTCCAGGGCGCCGCCACCGTGGATTCGATTCTGCGCGGAGACTTGATCGAACACGCGGCCAATGCCGGGCTGCGCAGTTTGTTCGTCGGGTTCGAGACGCTGACGCCCGACAACCTCCGCCGCAGCGGGAAGCGTCAGAATCTGAATCGGGACTACTCCGCCGTCACCGCTCGCCTGCATGCGCTCGGGATCATGATCAACGGCAGCTTCGTCTTTGGTATGGACGATGACGGACCGGACGTATTTCGACGGACCGTCGACTGGGCGATCGAACAGGGCATTACGACCGCAACGTTTCATATTCAGACGCCCTATCCCGGCACGGGGCTCCATGCCCGGATGGAGCGCGAAGCGCGCATCACGACCCGCGACTGGGATCTGTACGATACGCGGCACGTCGTGTACCAGCCCGCGCGTCTGACGCCTGCGCAGCTCGAAGACGGCTACCACTGGGCGTATCGGGAGTTCTACCGCTGGTCCTCGATCGCGCGGGCGTCGTTCACCCACGGAACCGTCAAGCACCAGACGAAGCATTTCTTCTACGCCGCCGGCTGGAAGAAATTCGAGCGCGCCTGGAATGTCGTCATTCGCGCCCGGCAGCTCGCCCGCATGACGCCGCTGCTCGAGGCAGTCCTGTCGCGCGTCACGAGTCGTGACGCTTCTCCCGTATCCGCTTGTTCGCGGCCTTCGTCAGTATCTTGAACCGGCGCTTCTGTTCGAGCTGCGCGCGCACGTCCTGCTGGCGCGTCTGATGTTCCTGCTCCAGCCGCAGCTTGTGGTAGCTCTCCAGCCGCCCGGGGGCGAGCCGCCCGTCCTCGACGGCGTCAATCACCGCGCAGCCTGGTTCGCTCCCGTGCTGGCAGTCGCGAAAACGGCAGGACTCGGCGAGGGCTTCGATGTCCGCGAACGCGCCCGCCAGCGATTCGCCAGTGTCCCACAGCTGCAGCTCGCGCAGCCCGGGCGTGTCGATCAGAATCCCGGCGTCGGGAAGGAGAATCAGCTCGCGCGTGGTGCTGGTGTGACGTCCGCGGCTGTCGCTCGCGCGCACCTCGCGTGTCGCGAACACGTCCTCCCCCATCAGCGCATTCGCGATCGAGGACTTCCCCACGCCCGACGACCCGAGCAACGCGCCAGTCCGCCCGCGTCCCAGGTGTCCGCGAAGCACGTCGAGTGACGAGCGCCGTTTCGCCGAAACCACGAGCACCGGCGTACCCTGCGCGACCCGATCCACATCGCGCACGAAGACGTCTGGATCGTCGACCAGATCTGCCTTGTTCAGCACGATGACTGCCGACGCTCCACTGTCCCACGTCGTCAGGAGATACCGTTCGATCCGCCGTGGGTTGAAATCGCGATCGAGGCCCGACACGAGAAAGACGACATCGATGTTCGCGGCGATGACCTGCTCTTCCGTGGGATCACCGGCCGCCCGCCGCGAAAAGCGGCTCGAACGCGGCAGCACGGCGCGAATGCGGGCGTCGCCTCCCGCGGGCGGGATTCCGACGACGACCCAGTCGCCCACGGCCGGAAAATCGGCGCGCGAGGCGGTACCGTGCCTGAGACGCCCCGAGACGCGAGCCAGGACCTCCCCCTCGGGCGAGATCACGCGATAGATGTGCGTGTGTTCGAGGCTGACACGGGCGGGAATGACGTCCGGCGCCCGATGCGGCGCGAAGGCCTCCTCCAACCGCGGCGACCAGCCGAGATCGTCCAGCGTCACGATGGGACGTTACTTTACATCGCAAGTCTTGGCCCACGAACGCAAGACCTCGGCAACGCTCCAGGCCTGGGCGATGCATCCGCGTGGCAAGAACGGCGCCTCTGCGTCGAAGATCTCGCTGATCGATCCCACGCACGCCTCGCTCAGGTGCTGCTGAAATCCGTCCAGCAGACGCCGCGCGCCGTTGCGATCGCTCGGGTGCACCTTCATCCACGCGTCGACAAACGGGCCGATGAGCCACGCCCACACCGTGCCCTGGTGATATGCCGCGTCGCGCGATCGCAGGTCGCCGTAGTAGCGCGGCTTGTAGTCAGGGCTGCCGGGCGCCAGGGATCGCAGGCCGACCGGCGTCAGCAGCTTCTGCTCGACCACATCCAGTACTTGCGGCCACCGGGCGCGATCGAGCACCGGGTACGGGAGCGCGGTCGCGAAGATCTGATTCGGGCGGCACGACGCATCGTCTCCATGCTCGCCGTCGACGACGTCGTACAGGTATCCGCCAGCGCCATACCAGAACCGCCGGTTGAACGAGTCGCGCGTCTGACGGGCGTGATCGGCAAGGTCCAGCGACTCGCCGCCGCCGTATCGCCGCGTCCACGAATCGAGCAGGCAGATTGCGTTGTACCAGAGTGCGCTCAGCTCCACCGCCTTGCCACGGCGCGGCGTGACGACCCAATCGCCAACCTTCGCGTCCATCCACGTGAGCTGATAGCCCTCCGCTCCCTGCGTCAGGAGACCGTCCGCCGGATCGATCCGGATATTGAACCGCGTGCCGCGGAGATGGCACTGCACGATATCGATGAACGTCGGGAGCAGCCGCTGCAGGATCTCCTGGTCGTGCGTGGTTTCGACGTAGCGCTGCATCGCATGAAAGAACCACAGCGTCGCGTCCGCGGTGTGATACAGCCCTTCGCGGTCCCCTTCAGGGAACAGATTGGGGATGAGACCGTCACGCACGTACTGCCCGAACGTGCGCAGGATGTAGCCGGCTTCGCGCCACCGTCCCGTCGTCAACGTGAGGCCTTCGAGACTGATCATCGTGTCGCGGCCCCAGTCGGTGAACCAGTGGTAGCCGGCAATCACCGTCCGGACCTCTTCCCCCGACGCGCGTGCGCGTGCGGCCTCCTCGGCGCGCCCCGCGGGGCGAATGATGAATTGATCCGCTGCGAGCACCAGCTCCGCTTCGAAGGGGTCGTCCCCTGACGTGCCCGCAATCTCGATCAGCCGGAGCCGCCGCTCGCGTTCCGCGTCTTCGGCCGGCCCGGGCGAGAGCGCCTGAATGCTCTCCCATCGCTCGGTCGACGCGACGAGCGTGACAGCCTGCCCGGCCGTCGCATTCGCGCGAAAGTAGCCGGGACTCCACAACGATCCCTGCCATTGATACCCGCGGCTCTTCTCCATCCGGTACGGAACGCCGGTGGATCCTTTTTCATCGAGCGTCAGCGCCGCGCGTTCGCCATGGAGCATGAGGCGGAGCACCGGCAAATCCGACCCCGACGACAGCTCGTAACGATTTCCTGTCGACGAGACCGTGTACGTCCGGTGCGTGGCTTCGTCCACCGGCGCGTCGTGCGGACGGAA
>JAICSD010000375.1 GCA_025937075.1 Vicinamibacteria bacterium
GATCGTGCATCACTGCAACCTCGAGGAAGAGCGGCGATCGAACCGCTCCTTCGTCGAGCTCGAGGTCACGGGCGACGATGGCAACCTGCGCGCGGCGCTGCCGGAGATCGGCGCGGAGGGTGTTCCCGAAGGACTCGGCCGCTGGCGCATCGTGCTCCCGCCCGGCGTGCAGGTGGACGCGATCTGGGATCTCGCAGGGCGGCAGAACCTGCTCGTCAGGAAACTCACCCATCGAAGGGACACGCTCGAGGAAATCTTCCTGAAGGCGATGGGCCACCTTACGCACACGCCCGGCGAAGCGGGCGTGTGATGCTCGACCGCTGACGTCCCGGCATGTCGGTTTATAAACGCGGATACCAACGCTATTCGGGCCAGCTCACGACGCCGTGGGCCAGGTTCCTGGTGCTGCCGCGCTACGCGTGGCGGCGGCTCTATCAACAGCGCCTCGTGTTGCTGCTGACGATGCTCGCGTTCGTCTGGCCGCTGGTGTGCGCGGCGTTCATTTACCTGACCAACCACGCGGAACTGCTGCAGGGGCTCGACCCCGAGTTTCGTCAGTTCATCCAGGTGGACGGGCGTTTCTTCTCGATCTTCATGTACGTGCAGGGAGGGTTCGCGGTGTTCATTGCCGCGCTGGCGGGCCCCGGCCTCATTGCGCCGGACCTGGCGAACAACGCGCTTCCGCTGTATTTCAGCCGTCCGTTGACGCGCTGGACGTACGCGTTCGCCAGGTTGACCGTCCTCGTCGGCATGCTGTCCGTGGTGACGTGGATTCCCGGGTTCATCCTGTTCGCATTCCAGGTGGGCCTGGCCGGCGGATCCTGGTTTCGTGCGAACTGGACGCTCGGCGTCGGGATGATCAGCGGGTTCCTGGTCTGGCTGCTGATCCTCAGCCTGGTCGCGATGGCCAGCTCCGCATATGTGAAATGGCGCGTCGTCGCCGCCGCCGTGAGCCTTGCCTTCTTCTTCATCCTGAGCGGCGTCGGCGAAATGATCGACCAGGTGCTGCGCGTCACCTGGGGACACATCATCGATCCGGCGTGGGCCGTCAATCAGGTCTGGTGCGCGCTGCTGGGCGTCGAAGCTCCCGAAGGGCCGGGCGCAGCGGCGTCGGCGGCGGCCCTCGCCGCGATGATTCTGCTGCTCGTCCTCGTGATCGAGCGCAAGCTGCGCCCCGTGGAGATCGTGTCGTGACCGCGCCGGAACGCGCGAGCGCGGACGCGGCCGTCGTCTTCAACGAAGTGTCGAAATTCTACGGCGACGTCCTCGGGGTCAATCGCGTCACGCTCAACATCCCGCCGGGCATCACGAGCCTCGTCGGCCCGAACGGGTCCGGCAAGACGACGCTGATGAACCTGATGACCGGGCTGATTCACCCCGACCATGGCTCGATTCTGATGCGCGGGATCTCGCCGCGCGATCCCGAAGCGCTCATGCGGATCACCGGGTACGCGACGCAGTACGACACCGCGCCGCGCTGGGCCACCGGCTTTACGTTCATCACCACCGGCCTGCTGCTCTTCGGGTATTCGCGGGCAGAGGCGGAGGAGAAGGCCTGGAGCGCGCTCGAGCGCGTGAGCCTCACCGACGCCGCGAACCGGAAGGTCGCCGGATATTCGAAGGGCATGCGGCAGCGCGTGCGGCTCGCTCAGGCGATCGCGCACGACCCCGAGGTGCTCGTGCTCGACGAACCGCTGAACGGCCTCGACCCGCTGGTCCGGGCCGAGACAATCGCGCTGTTCCGCTCGTGGGCGAACGAGGGGAAGCACGTCATCCTCTCGAGCCACGTCTTGCAGGAGGTGGATCTCATCAGCGATCAGGTCGTGCTGATCGCCAACGGGATGATCATCGCGGAAGGCACGATCCGTACGGTGCGCGAGGAGATCGAGGAGCACCCCAGCCAGTATCTGGTGCGCTGCCACGACGCCTCTGGCGTCGCGTCGCTGCTCTTCAGCGAGGACCACGTCACCGAAATCCGGCTGAACAGCGATCGTATGGGCCTGCTCGTGATGACGACGGACCGGGAACAGTTCGCGCGGGCGCTCGGACGGATAGCGCTCAACGGCCACCGGATCGACGGCGTCGTCCCGGCGGACGAGAACGTCGACGCGCTCTACGAGTACCTGATTGGAGGCGAGTGAGATGCCCGCTTCCCATCACTCGTCCTCTGGACGCGAACGACCCCTCGGCTTCTCCCGCCTCAAACAGGTGTGGACGATTGCGAAAGTCGAACTCCGCCGCGCGTTCTTTGCGAAGCGCGCCCTGTGGATCTATGGGCTCGCGCTGCTTCCGGCGGTGATTTTCTTCGCGCACGGCCTCCAGGTGAAAGTGCGCGCGGAGCGGTTGACGCGGCGCGGCCTCACCGATGCGGCGCTGATGAACACGGTGCGAGAGGGAGAAGCGCTCGCGGACGTCAAAGCGCGCGTCGGCAAGCCGGCGGAAGAGCGCTGGGGAACACGGGTCCGGCGCGTTCGGAGCACCGCAGCGGACAAGGGGATCACCACCCATGTCGTCGACCCCGTCGTCGACGCGCGTTTCGTGCGCCTGAACATCACGCGGCCAGCCTACAGCGGAGAAGAGGTTGCGAAGATTTACGAATTCGAGATTTACGGGAGCGATGAGCGGCAGAACCTCGCGCTCGGGCGTCCCACGACCGGCAGTGCTCCGTGCACCGCGGCTCAAGGACCCGACAAGGCGGTGAACGGCAGCGTCGGCGGCGGCAAAGACGACCAATGGTGCTCCGAGGACTGGCCGCTGTTTCTGCAGGTCGATTTGGGCGCGACACATCCGGTGAAGCGCTTCGTCCTGAAGCACGCCAGCGCGGGAGGCGAGAACGGGGACGCGGACACTCGCGACTTCAGCATCCAGGTGAGCACCGACGGCAAGCGGTTCACGACCGTCGCGACCTCTTCCGGCGCCCGCTTTGCGGATGAACGGACGGAGTACCGGGATCTCGTGTACTACGACGGACGTCGCGAGGCGCGCCTCTTGTTCGTCGACGGCAAGCTGGATTCGATGCGCATCGAACCGCTCCTGAACTTCGAGGAAGATCGCACCATTTTCGCGGTCATGTTCCAGTACTTCTACCTTCGCCTGGCGATCTTCTTCGGCTGCCTGGGCATGTTCATGTATCTCTTCAGCGGAGAGATGAGCAACCGCACGCTCCATTACTGGTTTCTCGCGCCGGCGCGGCGCGACGTGCTGCTCGCCGGCAAGTACGCGGCCGGACTCATCGCATCGACGGCGATCTTTGCTGGCGGTGCGCTGCTCGCGTTCGCCGTGATGGTGTGGCCGCACGATGCGGCGGAGCTCCAGTCGTTCTGGGCGGCCGGCGGCATGTCGCAGGCGTTCTGGTACGCCGCGGCGGCGGCGCTCGGCTGCGTCGGGTACGGGAGTGTCTTTCTTGCCGTCGGTCTTTACGTTCGCAATCCGATTCTCCCGGCGGCTGTCCTGCTCGCGTGGGAAGGGATCAACGGCGTGCTGCCACCGGTGCTGCAGAAGATCAGCATCCTGTACTACCTGCAGTCGCTGTGTCCGGTGCCGGCGCCGATCGACAGCAACGCGCCGACGCTGATCCGCCTGCTCGCCGCGCCGCCCGCGCTTGCCTCGCGTGCCGAGGCGATCGTGGGGCTGCTGGTGCTCACGGTCGTGGTCTTGTGGATCGCCAGCCGCGCTGTCCGGACGATGCAGATCTCGTACGGCGCGGAGACCTAGTCCACACGCATCCATCGTCCGATGTCCACAGCCATCATCGCACCATCGTCTCGGAGCAACGATGCGCGCGCCGACGGCGTTCCACGTAGATCCCGAAGACCCGAAGGCCGCGAAGCTGAATTGTCTTCGGGTGAGAGAACCACCCGTCGGCCTTTTAGCGCGAGCTTCCGCTGACAGGATGCATTGCATATGCGTGCCGTTTTCGCAATTGGACACTTCGGGACCTTCGGGCTTTCGGGGCCTACGCGGCTTAGTCGGGGGCCGTCTCGACACCCAGTGGCTGCCGTTCTCAGCAGCTCTCTTCACGCGGCCGCTTTGATACCGCGGAGAAACATCCGGCCGCGCGCGAGATCGCCGCTCATGCCGACCGCCGCGGCGTGGTGGGCCGCGACGTCGCAGAAGCCTGCGGCACCGAGCCATGCGCCAAGTTCGCTCGCGGGGTAACAGCGCTGGTTCACCTCGACGTCCGTGCGGTGCCAGCCGCCGGAGCAACGAAACATGGTGATCAGCGTCCGGCCCAGGTGCGCGGACTGGTCGTAGCTGCCGCGGACGAACAGCGCCGCGTCAGGTTCCACGACCGCCGAACTCTTCGTCCATTCGCTCATGTACGCTTCGTCCGTGTTGACGTCGAACACGAACACGCCGCCGGCCCGCAGCAGCTGGTTCGCACAGCGGAACGTCGATTTCACCGCATCGGGTGACGTGAGATGGTTGATGCTGTCGAACGTCGACACGGCGGCGCGGAATGACCCGCCGCTGAGCGGGCACGTGGGAACGTCCGCGCAGAGGAGTTTCGCTGCGGGTGCGCGCCGTCGGGCGCAGCGGAGCATCTCGATCGAAGCGTCGATGCCGGTGACTTGGTACCCTCGTGCGACGAGTTCCGCAGTCAGATGTCCGCTGCCGCAGCACAACTCCGCGATTGCGTCACCGGACGTCAGCGTCGAGTAGAGCAGCGTCTCGAGCGCAGGCCGGGCGGCGTCGTGAAAGCGCGGCCCCCAATA
>JAICSD010000051.1 GCA_025937075.1 Vicinamibacteria bacterium
CCGAAGGCGAACCGCCAAAATTCCCTCCTTAGTGCGCCGTCAGTTCGCGTATCCGTCAAGGCGCCTTGCCGAGCACAAGCCAGGTAGCTGTACTCACACACGGCCAAGTGTCGCCCGTGACGCGAATTGCACTCAATCGATCATGCAGCCCAGCCGACACACGTGATGTTCTCGGCGGAACACCCCATCACTGAAATCCACATGGTGAAGCTGGACAACGAATCGCCCACGCTCGGCCGCTAACACTCTCGCGTACCTGCCGTCATAAAGATGAATAGAGAGAGGTACCGGAATGACCAAACTACAGCGACTGACGTTTATCCTCACCGCGCTCAATCTCATACTGTTGGCGTTTGGTCTGGCTCAGATGCATTCGGTGGCTGCGCAGGAGGTCGCGCCAGTACTCCGCGGTCGTGCATTGGAAATTGTGGACGACCGGGGTCGTGTTCGTGCGGAGATCAAAGTGCTCCCGGCACAACCGACGCTCAGGATGCCCGACGGCACGACGGGATATCCTGAGACGGTTCAGTTGCGCCTGATCAGTTCGCAAAGCAGTCCTCACGTGAAGCTCGCGACCACCGAAGACGGATCGGGGTTGGTGCTAGGCGGCGAGAAAGGATATACGCAGCTGCTGTCGCGAAAGGCGGACCCGTTGATCAAGATCGTCACCAAGGATGGTCGAGAGCGAACGATCAAGCCGTGAGGCCGAAGCCTCGAGATGCCGGACAAAGTGACGCCGTTTGTCCCTCGCGGGCCCCAGCCAGGTGCGGCTCGGGCCGTGTAGTACGGCGTCCAGCAGCCGCGGCTGATCCAGTTCTGTATCTGTCGACCAGCAGGTCGACCAGCCAGAGGAACAGCTCGTGATCTGTCGCCGGCAGCGACATGTCGCACCTCCGGATCAGTTGGCCTGTCAGCATCTCGACCTGCTGATGCGAATGCCAGTCCGTAGAAGCAGCATGGGCGCATCCTTCAGCTCGTCCGGACCGAGCTACGGATGGCAAACCGGCCCGCTCACGCATCAGCAGTCGACCCGCCACAAGTGCAGTTTCCGGATCTCGCGTCGTTCTCCGAACAACAGAACTTCGCGGAAGGTCGTGCTGGATTGACGCATACGGCTGCGGAGCGCATACGCGCGTGCCTCCACGGCATCGCTGTTGGCGATGCCATCGGCAAGCAGACCGAGATGCTGTCGTACCAGGACGTGTCTCGTTGGTATCCCGAAGGCATTCGCGGCTTCGAAGGCACCCCGGGCGCGATCATTCCTCGATATTCCGGCAATTCGAAGCGCGAATGGCGCATTGGCGAGACGACCGACGACACGGAGCGGACGATCGCGGTCGCCAAAGCCGTCATCGCGAATCGCGCCGTATCCCGTGTCAGCATCGGCCACGAGCTGCTCCAGTGTGTGAAGAGCGTGCATCCGGGCGTCAGATCGCTTTGGGAATTCCACCAGGCCGGTGATCCGGCACGCACGGCGACGGAACACGATGGATGTGGCGCGGCAGGTCGTGTCGCTCCCGTGGGCATCCTGTATCGCTCCGACTCGTTGAACGAGATCGTGAACGGCGCGCGGGAGGCGTCCATCTCGACGCACGGCGGATCGCTGGCGATTGCCGCGGCAGCCGCGACGGCCGCTGCGGTGTCCGCGTCGATCGATGGAGCGTCCCCGAATCAGGTGCTCGCGCTTGCGGAACGAGCTGCCGGGCAGGCTGAGAGCGCCTGGCCCGGCGATGGGCGTCCAGCGTTCGCCGCTGCCATTCGGGCCGTCCACGACGATCTCGCACGGCTACGCGTGCTGCGAGCGACCGACCTGGCCGCGCGTTGTTTTCCGGATCAGCCCTTGACGATTGTGCCGCTGGCAGTGGCGCTCGCCACGTTGTTGCGGTCAGCGGACGAAGCGATTCTGCTCGCGGCGAATGTCGGTGGCGACAGCGATTCCGTCGCGTCGATTGCGGGTGGGATTCTGGGCGCGATGTATCCGACGACGGTGAATCAGCGCTGGATTGATATCGTCGAGCGGATCAACGGCCATCAGCTCGAAGCGATTGCGGGTGAGCTCACCAAACGTCGACATTGATGTGCAACGGGCCGGGCTGCGCGCTCATGCTGACGCGTCGCGCGATTCCCCGTTCGACGCTTATTCCAGCCTCAGAGCCACGACCGGATCGACACGCGCAGCGCGACGAGCGGGGATGAACGCGGCCGCGAGTGCCACGACGACCAGCACGAGGCTGACGGCGGCGAACGTCACGGGATCTCTCGGCTTCAGCTCGTACAACAGACTTCCCAGGATACCTGTCGCAACGACGGCGCCGACCAGCCCCAGGCCGAGACCGACAAGGACCATCCGCAGGCTCTGGACGACGACGAGACGCTGAATGCCGCGGGGCTCGGCGCCCAGCGCAATACGAACGCCGATTTCGTTCGTGCGCTGGGTCACCGTGTACGCCACCACGGCGTACAGACCCACAGCCGCCAGGATCAAGGCCAGAGAAGCGAACGCCCCGAGAACGAATACCGAGAAGCGGTCGCGCGTCAGTGATTCGGCGACGATGTCCTTTCATCGGCCGCGCCGCCGATATCGGTTGCGCGCTATCGATGGCCCGCACTTGATCACGAACCGTCGGGGCGAAGCGGAGCGGATCCACGGACGCACGCAGCAGCACATGGATGGCCATCAAAAATAGATGCCGTTCCTCTCCCGGCCGATGAGCGCGAAATGATTCACGCTGGTCGAGGCGGGATCTGAAACGAATCTGAACCCGTGGCCGTTCGACAGCCCTGTCTCCATCGTCCTCGGCGTCGTGGCGGTGACGGCAATGCTGGCGGTGCCCTCACCGAACGTTCCGCGCATGCTGTTCACCGGCTCGTTCGCCGTCGTCAGCGACGTAACGCCGCTCCATTCGATGTCGAGCGAGTTG
Organism: Vicinamibacteria bacterium; assembly: GCA_025937075.1. The sequence goes on from JAICSD010000051.1 coordinate 2,922, forward strand.
ATGATCCCCCGGACCAGGTTGACCGGCCGGTTCACGCCCAGAATGCTGTTGGGAACCGTAAAGGCATCGAACACGCACAGGTGCTCGACGTGAAGGGATGCCGTACCGTGATGCAGATTGACGTGAGCGGCGCCGTTCGGAATGCGCACGGCCCAGAAGACGCTGGTGGGTGACAGCCCACCATCCCACGCGTGCGGGCCCAACGAGCCCGTCAGGCTATCGAGTCAGACGAAAGCGAACGCCCCTCTTCGCTCGATGCCATCCGTACCAACGAACACGCCATCCATGAACCGCATGTCGGTGTGGAACGTGTACGGACCGGTCTCACCCGTGGTCAGATCGATTCCCGTTCCCGTCAAGTCGAAGTCGCCGAGACCAACGAAGCCGTCGAAGTTGAAAATGACCGAAGGATCGCGTCCCTCCGGATGCGCCCCACTTGGATCCGTAGGCGCTGCTGCGCCGCTGACAGCTCCAGGGAAATAGAAGTGGGCCCCTCCTGGTGGGGGAACATTGATGTGGGGAATCGGCACCGGAAAATCGCACAGCCCCGCTAACCCTTCGTCCTGCGCGAGCAGTTTGGCTGCTACGCCGGGGCTTAGCATTACCGCGCCGCTCGTCGCCGCCGCGCGGCCGAAGAAACTACGCCGCGACAATCCCGCAATCAGCTTGGACTCAGGTAAGGTCTTCATACCTGTCCTCCTCTCAGCTTCCGAGGATCACTGACCTGGAAGAATTTGTAGAAGTCCGGCGCAGCGGGAACCATGCGCCCGGCGAGAGTCGTTGTCAAGCGCAATTTATCGGGCTTTGTCGATCTGACAATTGCCGAGCTCGGCGGCCGACAGGACAAGCGATGATGCACTTACTCCTGACGCAGTGCCTCCATCGGATCCACGCGTGACGCGCGCGACGCCGGGATGTAGCAGGCGATGAGCGACGCCGCGGCGAGCACCGCGACAACGCCAGCGTAGGTGAAGGGATCGGTCGGGGAGACGCCGAAGAGCGCGCTGCGCAGCACGCGGCCGGAGATCAGGCTCAGCGCGGCCCCGATCCCCAGGCCGGCGATCGTCAGGCGGACGCCTTCCGCGATCACCGATCGCACAATCTGGCGTGCGGAGGCACCGAGCGCCATGCGCACGCCGAAATCCCGCGTGCGGCGCTTCATCGTGAACGCGAGCACCGCATACTGCCCGAGCGTCGCGATCAGCAGCGACGCCGCGGCGAACAGCGTCAGCATCGTCGTCAGGATGCGGACGACGGACGTCATTCCCTCGAGCTGCGTCTCCATCGTCCGCATGTAGACGATCGGCGCGCGGGAATCCACGTCCGCCAGCGCGCGGCCGATCGCCGGCGCGGTCGGATCGAGCGGTCCGGCGTACCGCACGTAGAACGTGGCGCGGCCCGGCGTGTGGGGGTCCGTTCGCATCGGCACGAACACGAAATACTGACGCTCCTCGCGGCGGAAGCCGCTGAAGAACGCGTTGGGTGCGACGCCGACCACCTCGACGGGCTGGCGATCCGTACTCAGGAGCACCGTTCGGCCGACCGCCGTCTCGCCCGGCCAGAGGGCTGCGGCGAGGTTCTCGTTGATCACTGCCGCCGTGGTCGTACGCGTGCGGTCCTCGCGCGTCAGCTCGCGGCCGAGGCGCGGCGCGAGCCCAAGGACGCGCAGGTAATCGGGTCCGACACTGTTTCTCTCGGCGCTGATCGGCTGCGCCGCGCCCGCAACGCGCACCTGCTCGGTGCCCCAGAACTCCTGGGGCGGCGTTCGCGCGTACGCCGCGCTTTGTACGCCCGGCACGCTCATCAGACGCTCGCGCATGCGATCGAGCAACGTCGCCTGCAGTCCTTCGGGCACCCCTTGCGCGTCGATCGTCACGAGCAGCAGGCCGGTCTTGTTGAATCCGAGATCGAGCGCTTCCACGAGCGACAGCGATCGATACGCGAGACCGGCGCTCGCGAGCAGCAGCACGGCAAAGGCGAGCTGAAGGAGGACAAGTCCGTTCGCGACGCGCGAGCGTCCTCGAACCACGCCCTGTTCTCCAGCCTTGAGGAACGGCAGGAGATCCTGACGCCACGTGCGGACGGCGGGGGCCGCGGTGAATGCGATCGTACCGATGGCCGCCAGCACCATCGCATACGCGATCACCTTCCAATCGGGCGTGAAGTCGAGTGCGATCGGGTCTCCAGCGTCGCCGCTCGGTGCGATCAGCCGTGGGAGGAGCTTCGATAAGGTCCACGCAAGGAGACACGCCGTGCCCCATGCGGCGGCGGAGATCGCAGCACCTTCAGCGATCACGAGCCTGACGACCCTGGATCGAGACGCACCGAACGATTGCCGGACGGCCATTTCCCGCTGCCGCACGACGGCGCGCGCCAGCATCAGGTTTGCGACGTTCGCGCAGACGATCAGCAGCGTCAGCGCCGTGATGATTGAAAAGATCGCGAGGAACTGCGGGGCGCCCTGCGCGATCGGGCTGTCGCCGGCGGCCATCCCGGAGTACGGGAAGAGCGCGATCGTCTTTCCTTTGTTTGCCTCGGGATGAGACGCCCGCAGCCGCGCCGCGATCGTGCTCAGCTCGGCTCGCGCTTCGGCCAGCGACGAGTCGGGCGCGAGCCGTCCGACCATGGCAAGGGCACCCCAACGCCCATCTTGGAGCTCGCCAGCCCTGCCGCGCACACGCGCATAAGCGGCGATCGGCACCCAGACGTCTGATCGCTCGAAGAGCCACACGCCCTGGAATCCAGGTGGCGCGATGCCGACGATCGTAGCCGGATAGCCGTTCAGCATCACGGTCTGGCCGATCGCCTCGTCGGCACGCTGGAAACGCTCGAGCCACACGCGATCGCTGATGACCGCCGTCAGCGCCGATCCGCGCGCCTCGTCTTCGGTGAACCCGCGGCCGCGCGCCAGCGTGAGGCCCATCGTGTCGAAGTAGTTCGGCGTCACGAGAGCGCCGTGCACCGCGTAGCTGCCGTCGTGATAGGTGAGCGTGAAGCGCTCGAACTGGAACCCGAGGAGCGGCCGTACGGTGCGCGCCTGCGCGGCGACATCGACGTAATTCGCGTAGCTGTCGACGGGGTGGACAGGCTGACGATCGACCGACCAGCCAAGGGAAACGAGACCGCGCGCCGGGATTGCCGGCGCGGGCTTGGTCAGCAGCCCGTGGACGCTCGAGAAGATCGTCGTGTTGCCGCCGATGACGAGCGCGATCAGCGTGATTGCGGTGAAACTGACGCCCGGGGAGCGCGTGAGGATTTGAACGCCCGACCGGAGGTCCGCGATGAACTGCTCGACGGCCGTCCACGTCCACACGGCGCGGACGTCTTCCTGCGTGGCCCGGAAGTTGCCCAACTCGAGCAACGCCGCGCGGCGGGCTTCCTCGGGCGCCTCGCCGCGATCGATGCGTTCCTGGATCGCGAATGCGAGGTGTCCGCGCAGTTCCTCGTCGATCGTCTCGTCGGTCGGGCGGCGCCGGAAGAGGCCGCGCATATGGCTGTAGACGTTCTACACCCATGGACCGTCGGTTGTCCACTGCCGCAGCATCCATATGCTGGGCCGCGCCGATCTCGACGTGTGCGGCTCGCGGGAGCGGCCCGTGGCCGGTGGAGGGCAATATACATGTGTATAATGTGGATGTGGAGCCCGTACATCACCAGGTGCTGGAAGCCGCGCGTGAGGCGGCGTCCGACAACTGGACGTTTCGCATCCCCGATGTCACGGCGGCGCTCCCGCACTTGAATGCCCCGACTGTCCGCACGCACATCGCGAGCCGCTGCTGCGTGAACGCGCCAGCCAATCACCAGTCGCGTTACGGCTATTTCAGAGCGCTTCGCCGCGGGCTCTACCGCATCGAGCCGGCGTTTCGCCGCCGACGATCGCGGCGCCCCAGACCTTCGCAGGACATCATTCTGTCGTCCATCGACAGCGGCGTCGACCCGACGCTCCTGGCGGAATCGCTCGCGATGGCCCCTACCGAGCGCCTCGAAATAATGCGGCGAGCCGCGCGTTCCCTCGACGGCCTTCGACCCTTGTGACGCCGGACTTTCGGAAAATCTTCGAAGCTCTTGCGAAATCAGAGGTCGATTTCGTCGTGATTGGCGCCGTCGCCATGGTGCTCCACGGCTCGGCGCGCGTCACGCGCGATCTCGACGTGTGCTACTCGCGGGAGCGGCACAATCTCGATCGACTTGCGAAGGCGCTGAAGCCGTTCGCGCCAACGCTACGCGGGGCGCCGGAGGATTTGCCGTTCTCGCTCGATGCTGCGACGCTGCAGGCAGGACTGAACTTTACGTTGCAGACGACGGCCGGGGATCTTGACCTGCTTGGCGAAGTCACAGGGATTGGCGGATACGCCACCCTCGCGCGGCTCTCCCTCGTCATGACGGTGTACGATCGCGACGTGCGCGTCCTGAGTCTCGATGGGCTCGAGCGAGCCAAGCGCGCCGCTGGCCGGCTCACGGATCTCGCCGACCTTGCGGAGATTCATGAGATCCGACGCCTCACCAGACGTGACGACACTGGACGCGGCCGTGAGCGGACGTGACGCGTGTCGGTAACAACTGCCCGTAAGCTCGGCGCTGGTGTCGCGCTTGGCGCCGCATCCGCGTCGTTGGTGCTGCTCCTCGCAAGCGTCACCCCCGTCCGCGGATTCTTCGACACCGCCGAGCTGAAATCGTACGACTGGCGAATCCGCCGCGCTGCGGAGCCCGCGTCAATCAACCACGACATCGTTCTCGTCGGCATCAGCGACACGACGATCCGCGATCTGGAGCCGCTGTTCGGTCACTGGCCCTGGCCGCGCGTGGCGCTGTCCTATGTCATCGACTATCTCGCCCGCGCGCCCGCGAAGGTCATCGCCGTCGATCTTGCCCTGACCGAGCGCGATCGTGTGCAGCGCTATGACATCGGGGATGGGGCTTGGACCGGATCGGGTCGCGACAGCGACGCCGCGCTCGCCGAATCCGTAAAGAAGGCCGGAAACGTCATCATGCTGGCGGATGCCGTCGGCAACGGCCTGGAAGGCGCTGATCAGCAGAAGGGTGCCGACTGGCGCGACGCAGGGTACAGCGTCCGCAGCGTCGCGGAGCCGCGGCCCGTCATACTTGCGCCTTACCCTGAACTGTCTGCAGCGAGCGTTGCGCTCGGCCACAATTTCCTCGCCCTCGATCCGGACGGCCCCGTACGCCGCATGGTGCCATTCGTCAGAAACGGCGGCAACGTGCTGCCGTCCCTCGGCCTCGCGGCGGCGCTCGACGTATCCGCCGTGGCGCCGCGGAACGTCTCATCGAATGGTACGGATCTGGTTCTCGGCTCGACGCGTGTCCCGCTCCTGCCCGTTAGGGTCCGCGACGCATCCGATCGCGCCACGCCCACGCACACGCAATGGACCATGATGATCGACTACAAGGCGCCCGCGGCGCTCCCGGACGGGCAGACGCCGTACGAGTCCTACGAGTTCCGGCACCTCTTCGAATCCGAGCAGCAGATCCTCGCGGGCGTGGCGCCGCACATCGATCCTTTGCAATTCCGCAGCAAGATCGTGTTCATCGGCTTCACCGCGTCTGGCCTTCGCGATGCCTTCAACACGCCGTTCGGCGAGGGGACGATGTCGGGGATTCAGCTGCACGCGAGCGTCGCGGACAGCGTGCTGTCGAAGCGATTCATCCGGCCCGCCTCACTGGCATCACGAATCGGTTCGACGCTCGCGATTTCCGGTGCCGTCGGGCTGTTGGCGGCGCTGCTCCCGTTGTGGTTTGCGGTGCTCACGTCCCTGGCTGTTCTGGCCGCGTGGGTATGGACGACAGCGGCGATGTTCGGCGGCGGTCTGTGGCTCAATCTCACGCAGCCGCTCGCCGCCGGGGGGCTCGCACTGTTCGGTGGGACCGCTTACCAATATTTCATCGAAGGGCGCGAAAAGCGGAAAGTGAAGCGCCTGTTCGGCCGATACGTCTCCCGGGATGTCTACGCGCAGCTGCTGGCGCACCCGGAGCTCGCGGAGCTTGGCGGGAATCGGCGCGAGATGACCGTCCTGTTCTCCGATATCCGAGGATTCACGACCGTCACCGAGCGCGGCAACCCGGAAGACATCGTCGCGCAGTTGAACGAGTACTTCTCGAAGATGGTCGACGTCGTCTTCCGCCATCATGGTACCGTCGACAAGTTCGTTGGCGACATGGTGATGGCGCTCTTTGGCGCGCCGGTCGACGACGAGCAGCACGCGGAGCATGCGGTGGCGGCGGCGATCGACATGGTGCGCGAGCTTGGTGGCTTGAACCGACGCTGGGCGGCGGCTGGCATGGCGCAGCTCGACATCGGCATCGGCGTCAATTCGGGAGAAATGATTGCGGGCAACATCGGATCGTCGTCGATCATGAGCTACACGGTAATCGGCGACAACGTGAACCTCGGGTCCCGGCTCGAATCGCTCAACAAGGAATACAAGACGCGGATCATCATCAGCGATGCCACACGTGCGCGGCTCAGCGGAACCTACGACCTGCGACCCCTCGGCGACGTCGTCGTCAAGGGCAAGAGCAGACCAGTGGCGATCTACGGGCTCTCGGTTCCAGCTCCGCTCGTCGAAGAGGAAGACACCCTATGAGAACAGCGGTACTTGCCCTGACGGCAGCACTCTCAGCGGCTCCGGCGTATGCCCAGTTCGGCGACGTGCTGAACAAGATTCAGAAGGCCAAGGAGAAGGTCGACGAGCTGAACATCGACGACCGGGAAGAGCGGCAGCTCGGAGAGACCGTCAGCGCGAACCTGCGTGAGAAGTACGGCGTCGTGCAGAGCGAGGAGCTGACGAAGTACGTGACGCTCGTCGGCACCGCGCTGGCCCAGGCCAGCACGCGCCCGAATCTCAATTGGCGGTTCATCGTCCTCGACACGGACGGCGTGAACGCGTTTGCGGCGCCAGGTGGAATCGTCCACGTCACCCGCGGCCTTCTCGGCCTGGTCAGGAACGAAGCGGAGCTCGCGGGCGCCCTGGGCCACGAGATCACGCACATCACCGTGAAGCACACGGTCAGGGCCATCGAGAAGTCGAAGACCATTCAGATGGCGAGCGACGAAGCCGGCAGCGGCACCGCGCGCGATCGCTTCGTGGCCAGGCTGGCGCAGGAGGCGTACAACAGAATCCTCAACAACGAATTCAGCCGCGAGGACGAGAGCGAGGCCGACAGGGTTGGCGTGCAGCTCGCGAGCCGGCTTGGATACGCGCCCCATGGCCTCGTGGACGTGCTCCGGAAGCTGGACGCGCGCAACTCGGGCCGTGACGAGCGCAACGGCCTGTTTGCGTCACACCCGGCGACGAAGGAGCGGATCGATCGGCTGGAGAAGCAGATCAAGGACGAGAAGCTGACGGGGAACGCCATCGTCGAGGCCCGCTACGCGCAATACGTTCACTTCGAGGCGAAGCCGCTCGGCGACATTGCCGTCGGCGCGGACGGCGCCGCGGGTCTCGCCGGCGGCTCGAGCGCGACGAAGAATTCCAAGGACACGCAGGAGTCCAAGGACGCGCAGCAGCCAGCGGAGCCGAAGAAGAAGGGAAGCCTGCTCAGCAAGTTCACGACGTCTTCGAGCAGTGAGAAGCAATCGACTCAGACGATCGCGTCGGCAGGCGCCCGCGGGATCGGCCCCGATCGCGACGCGAAGGGTGGACCGAACAAGAATATCGTCGTCGTGACGGTGACAGCCGCTGAGGTCGCGGCGTTCAAGAAGGGCATCACCGCGTAGCTGCCTTCCATGATTCAGGCTTCGGGTCACCTCCTCCTCAGCGTTGCCGCGCTGGCGGTGACGGCCGGGTTCATGGGCCTGACCGTCAACCGCCTCGTCAAGCGGAAGCTGCGGCTGTCGGTTCTGCTGCTGGTCGCGGCGATCGGGATCAGCCTCGTCGAGCTGTTCTATCGCGGCCTCACACCGGACGCGGCCGCGCAGCTTCACGCCTTCCAGAATCTCGCGATCGCCGCCGCGTTGATCAACGCCGTCGTCCTGATTGCGATCAACCCGCTGCGCGCCGATCGCGTGCCGGAGCGGTTTCCCGCTATCGTGCAGGACGCGGTGATCATCGGCCTCGTCCTCCTTGCCGCTACGTACCTGAGCGACAAGCTGCTGACGACGTCCGCGGTGAGCGCGGTGGTGCTCGGCTTCGCGCTGCAGGACACGCTCGGAAACGCGTTCGCAGGGCTGGCAATCCAGAGCGAGAAGCCATTCCATGTCGGCCACTGGATTCGCGTCGGGGACTTCGAGGGGCGCGTCGCGGAAGTCACGTGGCGCGCGACGAAGCTTCGCACGAAGTCAGGCAATTTCGTCATCCTTCCGAACAACATCGTCGCGAAGGAGGCGATCACGAACTATTCGGAGCCGCTCGCTCCAACCCGGCTGGACGTGGACGTCGGCGCGTCCTACCTCGTGGCGCCGAACGACGTGAAGGCCGCAATCATGGAGGCGCTCCGGAACTGTGCGCGCGTCCTGACGACCCCCGCGCCTGACGTGACGCTGTTGTCGTTCGACGACTCTGCGATCACGTATCGCGCGCGGTTCTGGGTCGAAGACTACGAGCGTGACGAAGCGGCGCGCGACGAAGTGCGCACTGCCATCTATTACGCGTTTCGGCGCAAGAACATCGAGATCCCGTGGCCGATTCAGGTTCAGTACGAACGCGCGCTTCCCGAACCCGATCCCGACGCCGCGCTCGAGGAGCGGGAGCGGCTGCTCCTCGGCGTCGACTTGCTCGCAGCACTTCCACCGGAGCTCAGGCACGAGATCGCGATCTCTGCGCCGCTCACCGTGTTCGGGAGCGGCGAAGCCATCGTCCGGCAGGGCGAGCCGGGTCAGTCGATGTTCATCGTCTGCAGCGGAGCGGTGCGGGTCGTGCTCGAGCCGCAGCGCAACGAGGTCGCGCGAATCGAGCGCGGCGGATACTTTGGCGAGATGTCGCTGCTGACGGGGGAGCCGCGGTCGGCGACCGTGCTGGCCGCCGGGGACGCCTCGGTCGTCGAGATCGGCGTGCAGCTGTTCCGACGCCTTGGTGCCGCTCATCCTCACGCGATCGAGCAGATCGCCGTGGCGGCGATGGCGCGGCGCGCCGACCTGGATCGCGTCAAGACCGCCGCGGCCGGAGTCGTGGCGGTCGAGACGCACACACTGCTCACGCGGATGAAGAAGTTCCTCAGGCTCTCGTAGCGCGCGACTTCAGTTGCGCGTCGGGGCGATCAGCGACGCCCCTCACGATACGCGCGCTCGTATCCCTGCTGGAATCCACGGCGGTACTGCGCTTTGTAAGCATCGCGCGATCCGTAGCGCCCCTCGTAATGGCGATCGCCGTCGCGGTACCACTTCTGTCGCGCGTAGTCGGGATACTTCCGATCGTGAAGATCGTCGAGGCCTTTTTCGTAGCCGTCGTTCAGGCCGTTCTGGAACCCGATGTCCGCCGTGTAGCCGTAGCCTGCGCCGGGATACGACGGATATCCACTCGGATACTGGCCAGGGTAGCCGTAGCCGCGGTCACGCCGGACCACTCCGCCATTGTTGCCGTAGTAGCCGCCGTTATATCCGTATCGATCGTACGCCGTACGATATCCGTCCCGATAGCCGTTCCGGAAGTTGTCCCGATACCGATCCTTGTCGCCGTAGTTGTGGTTGTACCCCTTGTCGGCCTTGCGATAATCTTTCTCACGCTCGACGTCGAGGCCCTTGCGATCGCGTACGGCGGATTCGCCGTCGTGCATGCCTTCGCGATAGCCATTGTCGTAAGCAACGCGGCGCGAATCGTACCTGGAGTTGCCATAGTCGCCCCAGTACGGCGAACGCTGGGCCATCCACTGATTGAATTGCTGGGCGCCGGCGGGGGCAGCGACGAGCAGCAACGACGTGCCGAAGACGAATGCGCGTATGGACATAGGATCTGCTCCAGCAGGTGTTCTGCGCCGGAATGAGCAAGATCCTTACCCGCGCCGCGCGGTGAAACGGGCCGGAAAACGAAGGATTTGCGTCGAGTGGTCGCCGCGGAAGGACAGCTACTGCGTCCAGACGAGGACACGCTCCCCGCCGTGTCCTCTGTGATCGACGATGAGCGTGGGGCCGTAGCGCTCGAGATCTTCGACCGACAATTTGAGGTCTTCGAGATCCACGCTGTCGCCGCCGATCCCGACGCGCGTGCCGCGCATCTTCAGCCGCAGCAGCCAGAACGGGATCTCCATCCGCACGGCGCGTCCCTCGTCCGGATCGAACGCGAGGATGTTCAACGAATCGGGCCGCTTCGCCTCCGCCGGCGGGCGCTTCGCGTTCGAGCGGACGAAGTGGCCGCGCTCGTCCAGCTCGATGAGCGGCTTCTCCTCCTTGAAGCGCTCACGGACGCGCTGGAAATCGTCCGAGACGCTGGCGGACGTTGCGGACGTGACGTTGATGTGCGTTTTCGCGAACCAGAGTCCGGCGGCGGCGAGACCGATCAGGCAGAGAATGCCCAACACGAAGACACTGACGACGACCCAGACCCACGTCCTGACTTTGCCAGCCATCACGTCTCTTTCATTTGACGAGCCGCTTCGACTGTTCGACGCATATCGGATCCGAATCTCTTTCGCAGGCGTCGATCGCCTGCGCGGCCTGCGTCCGCGCCGCCGCGCCGTTGCCTTCGCGCAGCGCGAGCCGCCCCAGCTCGAGGTGCGCACGCCCCTGGACCCAGACCGGAGAGTCGGGACCAAGCGCGATCTCCAGGTCCCGGCGCGCCTCTTCCGCGCGCCCGAGCAGCACGCGCGCGGCGCCGCGCTTGTAGTGCCAGAGCCCGGCCTCGCCCGGCACTTTGCGGCGCGGGTCGTGCGAGAACATCTCGATGCCCGTGTTCAGGAGCGCCTCCGCCTCCGCGCCGCGTCCGGCACGCACCGCCGTCGCCCCAGCTTCGAGCAGCACGAGGCGGTTGCGTGGATACCGGCGATGAAGCCGATCCAGCACGGTCAGGGCGTCTGCGTATCGCTTCTCGCGGTTGTAGAAGAGGACGAGCGCGAAGAGCGCGTCCGTCTGATCCTCGCTCGGGGTCGCCGCACTCTCCTCGACGAGCCGCAGGCCGCGCTCGCGCCCGCCCCCGAAGCCCACCATGTACGCCATCAGCCGCATGGGCAGCGAGAGCGTCGAGATGAGATAGCGGTACGTGCCGACGATCAGACCCGCTTCCTTGCGTGAGGGGTCGAGCCGCAGCACGCGCTCCTGTTCGTCGAAGCTCCGGCGCGCGGCCCGCAGCCCGGCGAGCAGCCGTCCTTCGACGGATGCAATATAGGACGCTTCCAGGCCGAGCGCCGTGCCGAGATCGTAGTGCGCCTGCGGATCGTTCGGCGCCGCCGCCACCCGCTGCTCCGCCAGCTCGATGGCCTTGGCGATTTCGCGCTTGAATTCCGCATCGAGCTCCGGCGCGGGTTTCGTCACCTTGATCATCGATCGCGAGACGGTGCCCAGATAGTGATCGACCGTGACGGCGCCGCGCTGGAACAGGATGTCGAGCCAGACCGACGAGGCCAGGGCGCGGTGCGTGGCCGAATCGTTCGGATCGACGGCGACGGCCTGCCGCAGGAGGCGGATGGACTCCTGCTGATCGAGGTTGTAGGCGAATTCGGCCGCGCGGTCGCGCAGTTCGCGCGCGGTTTCGGCGGCGGCTGGCACGGCGCCGGACAGGCTGGCCGCAATTACGACGGCCGCCTGTAGTCTGCGCGGCGACATATGAATATGATAGCCGGGGGGCTGGAGCGCCTCGGATCGGTCGCCGCAGGGTGTTATGCGAGTCGGCGCTGTGGATGGGCGGTGCGGGGCCATGGGGGCGCCGCGAGCGGCCGCCTTCGCGCCCCGCGGTATTAGAGGAGGACACGAAGATGCCTCGTGGCAGACGCCGCAGGAATGCGGACGCACTGATGACGTCAGCGGAATTCATCGGCTGGGCGCTGGGCGCGCTCGAGCGCGAAATCACTGAAACGAGACAGCGGCTGTCGACGCTCACCGAACAGGCGCGTCGACTCCGCATCGGGCGCGGCGGGCGGGGCGGGGGCCCCGCGGCAGCAGCCACCTTCGACGAACCGGGCGCGTCCGCGAAGCCGCGGCGCCGGCGCAAGCGGGGGATGTCGGCGGAAGCACGCAAGCGGATATCCGACCAGATGAAGAAGCGCTGGGCTGACCGCCGCCGCGCGGGCAAGAAGACGCTCTGAGGGTCAGGCCCGCGTCATAGCACGAACCCACGACCCAGGCCGCGCGCCACCGCACACTGCCAGGCGAGGCGC
>JAICSD010000150.1 GCA_025937075.1 Vicinamibacteria bacterium
CTCGTGCGCGCGCATGGCGGATTCAATCGCGCCGGCCTTCGGCTCCGGCGCGCCATAGACGAGCCGGGCAACGCGCGCGTGAATCATCGCGCCCACGCACATCTGGCAGGGCTCGATCGTGACGTAGACCGTCGATCCCATGAGCCGGTAGTTGCCGACGCGAAGCGCCGCCTGGCGCATGGCGACGATCTCCGCGTGCGCTGTCGGATCGCACGTGTCGATGGGCTGGTTGAACCCTTCGCCCTGAATCTCACCGTCGATCACCACGATCGCACCGACTGGCACTTCGCCGCGCTGCCGCGCCTCGAAAGCGCGGTTCAGGGCGAAGCGCATGAACTGCTGGTCAGTCATGTGATCACCCGCGCCGAAGCGCGTCGGAGGGATCGATCGACCACGCGCGCCAGGCAGGCAGCGCCGCGGCGGCGCACGCAACGGCCGCGAGTATGGACGCACCGAGGACGTAACTGCTCGCATCCGCCGCGTCGACGCCGAACAGCAGACCGTGCGCGAGACGGGCAGTAAGAAGCGCGAACGGCAGGCCGATAGCCGTTCCGGCCGCGAGTTCGGCGACCACGTGACGGAAAACGCTCACCGCAACCCGTCCCGGTGACGCCCCGAGCGCCATCCGGATCCCGAGCTCTGTTTCGCGCTGAGCCACCGAGTAGCTGAGGACGCCGTACACGCCGATCGCCGCAAGGCCGAGTGCGAGCGCCGCGAAGGCAAACGCGAGAATCGAGAGCAGACGTTCGCTCACGAGGGTGGCATCGATCTGCCCCTCGACGTCGATGACGTCCGAGATCAGCGTCTCCGCGTGGACTGCGCGTACTTCCTGCGCGATCGAGCGCATCAGAGAAGCGGATGCATCGTCGGACAACACGCTCAACGTGATCCTGGAGGTCCCGCTCTCGGGCTGCCATAAGGGGACGAACGCAAACCGGGGCGCCGCTTCACGCAGGCTCATGTGCTTGTAGTCGCCGACCACACCGATCACGCGATAGGTGTGCGCCTTGCCGAACCGAATGCTCTCGCCTATCGGCGGCCGGCCCGGAAAGTACGCCTTCGCCGCTGCCTCGTTGAGGACCACGACCTTCGGCGCCGAGGCGGTGTCGTTCGCGCTGAACACCCGTCCCGCGAGGAGCGCGATGCCGAACGTCCGGAAGTAGTCCTCCGATATTTCATTCACGTGAACGATCCGCTCGCTCTCGTCGGCGGGCCCTTGTCCCGCCACGTCGATACCCGCCGCCCTGTCTCGACCAGACAGCGGCGTGAGCACCGACAGACTCGCCGCACGCACGCCGGGCAGCGGCCGCACGCGATCCAGGACCGCCCTCCAGAACTGCTCCCGGGACACGGCGGTCTCGTTCAGGAGAACGGGATGCAGGGACATCGTGAGCACGCGCGCTGGCGTGAATCCGAGGTCAACCGCGCGCAGGTTCGTCGTCGTCCTGACAGCGAGGACGGCGGCGACCAACAGCACGAACGCGATGGTCACCTGCGAGACGACCAGGAGCCGCGCCGCCGCGGCGAGCCGGCGTGAGCCGGCAACGCGGTTCCCACCGTCTCTGAGCCCCGACTCCGGAGCGGCTCGCAACGCATGAAGCGCGGGCCAGAGCCCCGTCCCGAGCGCGGCCACAAGCGCGACGGCGATTGCGAATGCGGGCAGCCTCCAGTCGATGCGCGCGTCGAGGAGGATGGGATTTCGTCCCACGGCGAAGAATCCCGCCAGGACTCTCGCCGCGATCGGCGCGAGGCTCACGCCAAGCGCTGCACCGCACATGAAGAGGAGCATCGTTTCGGTGAGCAGCTGCCGCAGCACACGTCCCCACGACGCCCCCGTCGCACGGCGGATCGCAAATTCACGTTCCCGGCTGGCACCGCGGACGAGCAACAGGCTGCCGAGACTGGCGCATGCGATCAACAGCACGAGTCCTGATACGAGCGTCAAACCGTAGAGCGGCCCCGAGAAGCGCGTGCGAAGGCCGGCCGTTCCGCGCGCGGCCCGGATCACCTGCATGTGTGCGAAGTACTTTTCCCGCGAGGCGGACGCGGGGCGAGCTTGCATGAATGACTGAAACACCGTATCGAGCTGCGCTGCAGCCTGTTCTGCGCTCGCGCCGGCGCCAAGACGGCCGACCGCCTCGAACCACCAGGCGCCTGCGTCGGACAGGTGCCGCCCCTCGAGAGTGATGGGAAGCGTCACGTCGACCTGACGTCCAGGTTCGAGGCCCCAGAAGCGCGGCGGCGTCACGCCGACGATCGTGTAGCTGCGGTCGCGGAACGTGAGCGCTCGTCCGATGACGCCCGGGTCGCCGCCGAACCGGCGCTGCCAGTACCCGTAGCCGATCACGGCGACCGCAGGGTCGAGCGCTTCGTCGCCGGCAGTCAGCAGCCGGCCGATCAGCGGCTTGACCCCGAGGAGATCGAAGTAATTCCCGGACGCCACCTGGCCGAAGACCTGCTCGAGGACGCCGTCCACTTCGATCGGCAGCTGGTCCGTCGCAAACGCGGCCAGGCCGGTGAATGCCGACGTCTCACGCCGGAATCGCTCGAAGCACGGATACGGCGGCGCACCGCCATGGCCCTGTGTTCCGACCGCTTCGAGGAAGACGAGCTCGGACGGGCGCTCGATCGGGAGCGTCCGCAGGAGCACCGCATCCATGAGACTGAAGATCGCGGTGTTCGCGCCGATGCCGAGGCCGAGCGAGACAATGGCAACGACCGCAAACGCGGGCTCTCTGACGAGCCCACGAGCGCCGTACCGAAGATCGCGCACGAGATCCGCGATCCACGGTACGCCGCGGCGGTCGCGGACGCGCTCCATCGCCTGTGGGACGCCGCCACGGCGGACGGCTGCGGCACGAATCGCCTCGTCCGACGACATGCCTCGCCGCTGCGCGTCATCCGCTTCCATCTGGAGATGTGACCGGAGCTCTTCCTGCAGGTCTTCGTCGCCGCGGCGCGGCCGGAACGTCCCGGCGAGGCGAATCACCCATTCGCGCAGCGTGCGCATCGCTGTCTACGTCTCGCTATTGAGGAGGGTCTGGATGATCGAGGCCATCCGGTCCCACTCGGCCTTCTTCGTGGCGAGAGCACGGCGTCCGGCGCTCGTGACGCTGTAGTAGCGCGCCCGCCGATTGCTGTCGGTCAACCGCCACTCGCCGCGCACGAGACCGCGCTGCTCGAGCCGCATCAGACCTGGATACAGCGTCCCCATATTCACCCGGAGCGCACCGTTCGACACCTGCTCGAGCCGCGCCGCGATGGCATACCCATGCAGGGCGCCCATCGTCGCGAGCGTCTGCAGGATCATCAGGTCGAGCGTCCCCTGCAGGACGTCGGTCTTGTCCTTGTTAGACATCCAAATGGACTGTATCTCCGTCTTCATTTGAATGTCAAAGCGCGCGCCCGCTCGAACAGGCGATCGTCGAGCAGTTGCAATACCTGTCGAGGCCGATGGCTCAATCAGTTCGGCGGAGCAAAAAAGATTGACGAAGCGTCCGCCCAGGCCCAAATTGGTCGAGAGATTGAAGCCGGAGGATGCGAAGAGCGGCCGCATGATTTTCAACGCGCCGGCCTCCTACTGGCTCGATCTGCGCGGCTACGATCCGCCCGCAGCGAAGGCTGTCACGCAGCCGATGCTGATCCTGCAGGGCGAGCGCGACTTTCAGGTGACGATGGACGAGTTCGCAAAGTGGAAAACGCTGCTCGCGGGCAAGCCGCACGTCACTACCATAGCTACGCGGCCCTCAACCACTTGTTCATCGGCGGCACGAGCAAGAGCCTGCCTGCGGAATACGAGGTCCCGGCCACGTGGACGGAGCGGTCATCGAAGATGTCGCTGGATGGATCAAGCGCGCCGCTCAGGTTTCCTGACCGTCTGCCGTGTCACTGATCGCGGCCGAGCGATGACCCTACGCGCTCGGCAGCGAACGCCTCCGTCAGGTTGAACCCGCGGAAGGATTCGTCCAGCAGGTCCGACTCGAACTCGATCTCGTCGTCTCCCCGGCGCGCGACGATGCGTGAGATGGCAATCGTCACCGCGATCGCCGCGAACACGCCGGCGGCAACGAGTGGATCCGTTCCCGGCAGGAGATAGATCTCGAAGGCGGCCATACCGTACGTAAACACTCCGAACGCTCCCAGGTAGAGCGGCCAGAGCGTGTGAATGCGCGCCTTTCCGGGAACGTACTGTCGCGCAAAGGGAACGCCGTGAAACCCGACGAGCAGCACTTCGCAGAGCACCCACGTCAGGGTCGAACAGAACGCCGCGTGCGCAAGTCCGATCGCCGAGCCCCACAATGGCCAGGTGGTCGCGGCTGCCGCCACGCCGACCGGCGGCAGGACGACGAGCAGCATCCCCTTGTGCGTCGCGGCGTCGATCCGTCGCCGCGACAGCGGAATGGCCATGAGCGCCCAGCGGGCGGGCAGGTCCACCGGGATCGTCATGACGAGCCGAACGGAAACGGCAAGCGCTGCGCCGAGCACGAGCGCCGCGGCGAACAGAACCTCTGACGGCTGCGCAAAACCGGCGCGACCGCCGCGGAGGAAGTCCGGCGCGATGCCGGCGAGCGCGATGGCGATCGCGACGCCGATTGCCGCCGACACCAGCATCCGATGCCGTTCGCTCCGCGTGAGCACGCGCACGAAGAACGAACAGAGCGCCTGCTCCTCGCTTCGCCGGATCAAGGCGATCTTCACAATGGCGGCCGCCGCGCGCGCGATGAGAGAACGCGTCGTCCGCTTGCGTGCCTCGAGCGCCCTCGCGCTCAATCGCGCGTATCCCAGAACGTAAATCGCCACCGTCGCGACCACCGGTGCCAGCGCTGCGGCCACACCTCGCGCCGCAACGCCGGCGCCAGGCCCTCCGCCGTCCGCGATCCACGCGAAGAGCGCGGCAAACCATGCCGGCGGAAACCAGGCGAGTACCACGGCGTGTGCCTGGGGCTGCAGAAAGGCTTGACGCACCAGCTGCTGCATGCCTCCGAGCATCAGCAGCGTCGAGAGCACGAGCACTACCGAGAATGCCTGGAGCAGGACGGCGACACGTGCGGCGACGCGCGGGCCAGCGCCGAGCAACGTGAGCCCCTGGACCGTGGTGATCGTGAAGAACACGAATGCATCGGCGCACGTGCAGGCGACAGCGTGGCCGAGCGTCCACCGAGGCGTATCGGTCAGCCCCGGCGCCGCGATGAACGCAAACAGCGCCGCGGGAATCGCGTTGAGCGTCAGCGCGAAGGCCACGAACAGCGCGCCCAGGCCGAGCAGCCGCCCGGCCGTCTGCGCCGCCCGAGTGACCGGCAACGTGCCGAGCACGAAGGCGTCGCGGCGCGATGGAAACATCGTCTCCCACAACACAACGGCGACCAGGCCGATCGCGCTGCACGACAGCGTCAGGAACAGAACGCGGTCATCTATGAGCGCGGCAGGCACGCGGCTCGGGAGATAGCGCCGCAGGAACGGGTACTTCTGAAGAAACTGAATCGGAATGAAGAGCGCCGGTCCGACCAGGAACGCCGCCGCCCAGATCAGTGCCGGAGCCTGCATGCCCTGCGGCATGAGATCGCTCTGCAGGAAACCCGCAAGCGTGGCGTGTCCGATCTCGATCGCCTGATTGGTTGTTTCTGCGATCGTTCCTCGAGCTCCGCCGTTCGCTGACAGGCGAGGAGGCATGTGGGCGATCTCAATGTTCGATGGCGTTCACGACCGCTCGAGCGGCGGCATCCACGTCCGTCGTCAGCACGAGCGCGCGAAAGGCATCTTCCAGCGTATTGGCCTGCACTTGTGCGCGAAGCGCGGAGCTCGTCGCGTGCGCGGCAACGCGCCCGTCGCGCAGGATCACGACATCTGTGCAGATGCGCTCCACCATGTCGAGCTCGTGCGAGCTGTACACGATCACGCGCCCGGCCGCTGCGAGCTGCGCGATCACACTGCGGACGACGAGGGTGGCACCGACGTCGAGGCCGGAGCACGGCTCATCGAGCACCACGATCGACGGGTTGTGCAGGAGCGCCGCCGACAGCAGCATCTTTTGCCGCATGCCCTTCGAGTACGCGCTCATCGGAGCGTCGCCGTCGCGCGTCAAGCCGAAGACGTCGAGCAGGGTAACGATGCGGGACGAGAGCTGGCGCGAGGAGATCCGCCTCAGACGCCCGATGAACGTGAGGTATTCGACCCCGGACATCCAGTTGTAGAGCTGCGCCTCCTCGGGTACGTATCCAAGCCGCGATTTGTAGCCAACGAGGTCGTCACGGATGTCGGTGCCGTCCAGCAGGACCTTCCCGCCCGACGGCTCGAGCAGCCCCGTCAACATCCCGACCGTCGTCGACTTCCCGGAGCCGTTCGGCCCAAGGAGACCGAGGACTTGTCCTGCGTCCACACGAAAGTTGACGTCCCGCACGCCCGTGATGGCGGAGTAGTACTTGGTCAGGCCCCGCGCTTCGAGCATGGCGGAGTGGACACCGAATGCGGTGGAAGGTTCCGGCGGCGATCATCGCATGAACGGAATGGCTATCTCGCGGCGTCCGTACTCATGTGCTGGACCGGGGAACGAAATCTCGAGTCGTTGAAAGCGGCCGTCCGGCTGCAGCGCGGTCACGCCCTCGGCCGTCCCGAGCCGGCGGGGCGAACGCACGCGAATCGGATAGGCGCGGCCAGCGCGCCCTTCGACCAGCAGGCGAAGTTCGTTCGAGTGTGCGCTCGCGCGAACGATTCTCAAGCCCTGGTTTTCACCACCTGGTCGGAGCGCCTGGGGCTCCACGAAGACGTCCGTTCCCTCATCGAGGGTGAAGACCACCTGCGTGGATCGCCCGACTGTATCGATTGCCACTTCAACACGCTCCACATCGCCGACCGAACGTGCCTGGTATCGCACGGAGACCCCGTTGACCGTCACGCGCCGCACGCGCGCGTCCAGCGGAAACGCGGGCGCAACGATGACCCGATGTTCCCCTGACGCTTGATCCGCGTGCGGCGAGACGCGGATAGTGATGCGGCCGGACTCGCGTTCGTACGCGATGTCGTAGCGATCGCTGCCGAGCGGGATCGAGCGCACGTCGACGCGATCCCACGTCGCGGGCAGCGCCGGCGCGAACCGCAGCGTCCGGCCCCCCTCCGCCGCCTCGATCCCGAGCAGCCCGCGAACGATGGGCGTCACGACCATCGCCTCCGACCAGATCTGGTGGTGCGACGATCGGCCGAATGGCGTCGCGAAATCGCCCGACAGGAGCTCTTTGACATCGCCGAGGGCGCCGGCGTAGGTGAGCAGCACGTTCGAGATCAACGCCTGGAAGCCAACCGACGGCCGTCCATGTTTGTACGCCGCGACGGCGGCCCACCCGGTGAACAGCGGCCACACCGAGCCGTAGTGATACGAGAGCGGATCGTAGAGATCGCTGCGATTCGACAGAATCCGCGAACCCCAGTCGGTCGTGATGGCGGCGCTGCCAAGGTGATCGATCTCGGCCTGCGCCCGATCCTCGGCAGTGTTCGCGAGCCAGAGCGGAACGGCGGGCAGCACCGTGTCCTCGTCAATCAGCCGCGACGACGTCAGCGCGTCGAGACGCGCCTGTCGTCGCGGACGGTTCGGTCCGGGCTCGGCGACAGGTTTCGTCGTGCGCGGCTGCTTGGTCGCGAACGCATAGAAACCGCGATCGCCGAGCCAGTACGTCTGTTCGACCGCGGTGCGAGCACGTTCTGCGGTGGCGCGCGCCTCCTGCGCAAGGGAACCGTCCTGCATGACGTCCGCGAGCTCGGCAATCCCGAGCGACGCAGCCATCCACAAACCCTCGAGATACATCTCCTCATGCGCGGGGTACAACGCACCCCCTTCGACCCAACCGTGGCCGACGTTCGTGTTCTCGATGAGCCCGTTGTGATCCGTATCCGTTGCGGCGGAGAACCGGTAGGCCTTCACGACGGACGGCCAGGCCTGTGTGAGGAACTCGCGATCGCCGCTGGCCCTCCAGTAATCCGCGTGCGCGATGACGTACAGCGGCGTGGCATCGGCGCTCGCCCACGCGTACGGATACTGATCGAACCACGGCACGATGGCCGCCGACTGCGAAATCTCGTGGGGAATCTTGCCATCCTGCCGCTGGTACTTGCGAAGGAACGCGAGCGCAGTACGTGTGGTCGCGAAGTCTCCTTCCGACGTCGTGGCGAGCGACGTCCACAGCGCGTCCCGCCCGAAGAACCACGCGAAGCCTGGCCGCTCGCTGTCGCCCGACGTCCGGTATCCGGCGAGCAGCCCCGTGCCGAGCTCCGGGTTCGTCGCGACGCCCTTGTCGATGCCAATCCTTGCCCACCGGTACGCGGCGTTCAGATCGTCGTCGGGCGTGGTAATGCTCAACGAGTCTCGCTCGAGCTGATCGAAGTGGTCGGCCGTTTGCTCGTACAGCGTGCCAACGGAGGACAGTATCCGGTCGTACGCTGCCTTGGCCGCCGCCTGTCCGTCGATGCTCGCTGCGATCACGATCGGAACCAGCTCTGGTGTCGACGACGATCGCACGTCGATCGCGAACCGGTTCGGCACATCCCTCGGCTCTTCCTGATACGGCATGACCGACAGGTCCTGCGCCGGCGGACACCCGACAACCGCGGCATAGCGCCGCGTCTCTTCGGTGATGAAGTACACGTGCGCAGCGTCATCCCAGCCGATGTTCGGGGTCATCGAGGTCCCCGGCCACATCAATCTCAGGCGCGGGCGGAATGACGTCGTGATGGTGATCGGCAGCGTGCTCCGGACGTCCAGCAGGATCACGACGCCCGCCTCGTCGAGCGGCGCGAACATGATCTCGCGCACCGTGAACGCCGCGTGCGCGTAGACGAGCGTCGTCGCTTCCGGGCGCACTTCGATGGATGCCATGATGTCGCGGCCGTCGATCTCGAGCGGATAGCCCTCCAGCCGGAACGACAGCGACAGATCGTCGAGTACCTTCAGCGGATAGACCCAGACCTCGGCGCTTCGATTCTCGTATCCGAACAGCCCGGCGCGGCGGCCGACGACGTCGTAGAACGCCCCCGAGTGGCTCGGCCGATGCAGCTCGAGCCCGCCGGAACGGATCGCGACGTTGACGCGCGCGCGAGCCGGCGCGGCGTTCTGCGCATCGAGCGCCGCAAGTCCGTACAGAAGAGCGCCCGCGACGAACGCGACCTGTAATTGGCGCATGACGTTCACGCGCATCCTCAGCCTCGCGCATCATACATTCCGAGGGGCTATCGCCCCTCGGACTCCCCTACACGTGCGCTCGCGGGCACCCGCTTCGCGGCCCGCTCCGCTCACGTGGCGCGCCCACAGCAGTCCCGGCCCACGATGACGGGGGGTGGCCCGCGGGCAGCCC
>JAICSD010000360.1 GCA_025937075.1 Vicinamibacteria bacterium
CCCGCGCCGGCGATGATCACGTCAAACATGTGTAGCCCGTCGTGCGAAGCGTGCCACGGGTACGCCTGAGAGTGCGCGCCAAACGCGGCGCTTCAGATAAACACCAGCGACTGATGTGACGGGATCTCGAACTTCCGCTGGCACCGTTTGCAGACGACGGTGTCATCGACGCGGATGAGATAATCGCGGAGCTTGCCGAAAATCGCGCGATCGCGCTCATCCGCTCCAGCCGGAAGGCGCTCCTTCTTCGTCCGGCGAATCCATCGCACCGCGTACTCGTCGCGGTGGCGGCAGCGCGGACACGTGAGCGTCGCCGGCCTCGACTCCGGCCGTTCGTGAAAGAACTCGCGCTCGTGCATCGCCATACCGGCGATGATACCAGCAAGGCCGGAACAACCTGCTAGGGCCGCGGACGACGCGGACAAGTCCCTCGGCACCCGGTTGCGCTTACTCGGACATGCACCTAGACTGACGGAGAGGCGCGCGCCGATCGCGCGCCCGTTGATTCAATGGCTGAAACACCGCAAACGCCCCCGCTTCCTTCAGAGGTTCCCGTCGTTCCGCTGCGCGGCGCCGTCGTGCCGCCGATGACGGTCGCACCGCTTGGCGTGAGCCGCGGGGTCTCCGTCGAAGCCGTCAACCGCGCGCTTGCCGGCGATCGCATGGTCCTGCTCCTGCTGCAGAAGACCGACGGCGATGAGCCGTCGGCGGACGATCTGTACCGCGTCGGCACGGTCGCGATGATCCGTCAGATGGCGAAGGCGCAGGCCGGGATGCGCGTGCTCGTGGAAGGGCTCGCGCGCGTCGCCGTCGACCGCCTGCAGAACGAGCACGGCTATTTCGTCGCCTCGATCAAGCCTCTTCCCGAACCGGCGGAGCGTTCGCTCGAGATCGACGCCCGGGTGCGCCGGCTGCAGGATCTGGTCGACCGCGCTCTCTCGCTCGCGACCGGGCTGTCGCCGGATCTCAGGACGCTGCTCACGAGCATCGACGATCCGCTCCGCATCGCCTACCTGTTGGCCAGCCTGCTCGACATGAAGCCCGAGGACAAGCAGAAGCTGCTCGAAGAGAACAGCGTGGCCGTGAAGTTGGATGCCGTCGCCACGGCCCTCGCACGCGAGATCGACGTCCTCGAGCTGAAGGGCCAGATCGAATCCAAGGCCGAGAAGGAGATGAGCGACGCGCAGCGGCAATACATGCTGCGCCAGCAGCTCAAGGCGATTCAGACGGAGCTCGGCGAAGGAGATTCAGAAGTCCAGGAGGTGCGGAAGCGCGTCGCCGACGCCGGACTACCGGAATCGATCGCCGCCGTCGCAAATCGCGAGGTCGATCGGCTCGAGCGGATGACCGCCGCGTCCCCTGAGTCCCAGATGATCCGGACCTATCTCGACTGGATCCTCGAAGTGCCGTGGGACAAACGCACTGACGACCGTCTGGATCCCGTCGAGGCACGCCGCGTCCTCGACGCCGACCATTACGATCTCGACAAGGTCAAGGACCGCATTGTCGAGTACCTGGCCGTACGGAAGCTCAAGGGAGACATGAAAGGGCCGATTCTGTGCTTCGTCGGTCCTCCCGGCGTCGGCAAGACATCGCTCGGACAGTCGATAGCGCGATCGATGAACCGCAAGTTCGTACGCATTTCGCTGGGAGGCATTCGCGACGAGGCCGAGATTCGCGGACACCGGCGCACCTACATCGGCTCGATGCCGGGCCGCATCGTCCAGGCGCTGAAGAACGCCGGATCGTCGAACCCGGTTTTGATGCTCGACGAGATCGACAAGATCTCCGTCGGCATCCAGGGGGATCCGGCCGCCGCGCTGCTCGAAGTTCTCGACCCCGCGCAGAACCACACGTTCCGCGATCACTATCTCGAGGTGCCGCTCGACCTCTCGCACGTGCTGTTCATCGCCACGGCCAACCAGCTTGGCACCGTGCACCCCGCGCTCCTCGATCGCATGGAGCTCATCTCGCTCGCGGGGTACTCGGAGGAAGAGAAGACGCACATCGCGCGCATGTACTTGATCCCGCGTCAGCTGGAGGAGCACGGCCTCAAGCCCGAGCAGCTCACGATCGATGACGGCGCGCTGCGGCGCGTGATCGCGGAGTACACGCGCGAGGCAGGCGTCCGCACGCTCGAGCGCCAGATTGGCACCGTCGCGCGGAAGGTCGCCGCGCGGGTCGCGACGGACGGTGCGTACACGGCGCAGGTAACCGCGACGAGCATCCCCGACTATCTCGGACCTGCGCGGTTCAGATCGGAAGGAGCGTTTCGCCTCTCGCGGCCGGGCGTCGCGACCGGCGTCGCGTGGACCGAGACCGGAGGTGACGTCCTGTACATCGAAGCCGTTCTCCTGCCGGGTGGCAAGGGTCAGCTCACGTTGACGGGACAGCTCGGCAACGTCATGCAGGAGTCCGCGCGCGCCGCACTCAGTCACGTCCGGCAGCAGTCCGTCTCGCTCGGGATCGAACCGGACGTCCTCTCGCGGCACGATATCCACATTCACGTGCCCGCCGGAGCGATCCCGAAGGACGGGCCGTCCGCGGGCGTCACGATGGCGACGGCGATCGTTTCCGCCGCGCGCGGGGTCCCCGTTCGGGCGGATGTCGCGATGACCGGCGAGATCACGCTCTCGGGCCTCGTGCTCCCCGTCGGCGGGATCAGGGAAAAGGCGCTCGCGGCGCGGCGGCACGGCATCCACACGTTCGTCCTTCCTCAGATGAACGTGCAGGATCTCTCCGAGTTGCCCGAGGAGGTCCGCAAGGACGTGACGTTCGTGCCCGCCGAGACGCTCGAAGACGTCCTGAAGGCTGCGCTTCCTGGAACGATACAGGGGACTGGCACCTCGTCGCCGGCCGACGCCGACGCAGGGGCGGCCGCCGCCGCGTCTCCGCGCCGCTAGTGCAGGAGGGCGCGCACGAACAGCGCCGCGAAGCCGGGCCCGTGATTGCGTTCTACATCTCGGGCCACGGCTTCGGACACGCCGTGCGTCAGGTCGAGATCATCAATGCGCTGGCGAAGCGCGCACCCGGCGTCCGCTTCCTGCTGCGGACGGCCGCTGCGCGGTGGCTGCTCGAGCGCACCCTGCACGCGCCGTTCACGCTCATCGATCGCCCGTGCGACACGGGCGTCGTGCAGATCGACAGCCTTCGACTCGACGAGGCGGCGACGACGGAGGTGGCCGCCGAGTTCTACTCGTCGTTCGAGGATCGGGTCGCCGTCGAAGCGCGGCTCCTGCGCGAGCGGGGCGTGTCGCTCGTCATCAGCGATGCGCCGCCGCTGGCGTGCGCGGCGGCAGCCGCGGCTCGCCTGCCCTGCCTCGTCGTTGCTAACTTCACATGGGACTGGATTTACGCGCTTTATGCCTCCGCGGACTCTGACTTCGCGGCCGTGCAAAACCCGCACGCTTGGGGATCAGCGCTCGTGGGACGGCTGGCGGAGGCATACGCGCTCGCGGACGGCGCCTGGCGGCTGCCGCTTCACGGGGGATTCGAGTCGATCACCCGCATCACGGACGTCCCGTTCGTCGCGCGGCATGCCCGCCGCGACGCCGCCGCAACGCGAGCGACGCTGGAGCTGCCCGCCGATCGCCCCCTCGCGCTCTCATCGTTCAGCAGCTACGGACTGGACGATCTCGATCTCCATCGGCTCGATTGCCTCGATGCCTGGACGGTCGTTCTGACGGGTGACCGTCCGCCGCCAGACATCCCGCGTCACGTCCACTTCATCGAAGACGTCCTCGTCTACGCCCGCGGCCTGCGGTACGACGACCTCGTCCACGCGGTGGACGTCGTCGTCACCAAGCCTGGCTACGGCATCGTCTCCGAGTGCATTGCGAACGAGACGGCGATCGTGTACACGACGCGCGGACGGTTCAGGGAGTACGACGTGCTCGTCGATGGAATTCGGCGATATCTCCATTCGGCGTTCATCGATCAGGCAGACCTGCGGGCCGGACGATGGCTCGCGGCACTCGACGGCGCAGTGGCCACAGCGGCGCCGGTCGAGCGGCCGCGAACCGATGGCGCCGAAGTGGTTGCGGATATGATTGCGGCCAGAGTTGGAGCTTCTGCCTAAAGAGCGGAGCTTCCGCCTAAAGGCGGAAGCCACGAGAGGAGAGGACGCGTGGCTTCCGGCTTCAGCCGGAAGATCAGTCGCAAGCCGGAAGATCAGGAGATTCGATGTTCACGCGCAGGGGCTTTCTCTTCTCATCCGCCGGGCTAATTCTGACCCGCGGCGCTCAGCGTCGCGGACGCGCGGTCGATCCCGACACACCCGTGCCGCCATCGATCGCGGCGCTCACCTCGATGCGCAACGGGGCGCGGCCGATCACGAACGACGAGCGGCGCGCGCGAATCGAGCGCGCGAAGCGGCTGATGGCGGACTCGAAGATCGACGCGCTGCTGCTCGCGGGCGGCACGTCGATGGCCTACTTCCTGAACATGCGCTGGGGCGGCAGCGAGCGGCTGTTCGCCGCGATCATCCCCGCGAAAGGCGCGCCGTTCTTCGTCTGTCCCGCGTTCGAGCGCGATCGCGCGTGGGAGCAGATCGCGCTCGGCCCGCTCGGCGGCGGCACGGCCGACATCCGCACGTGGGAAGAGGATGAAAGCCCCTTCGTTCGCGTCGCACAGGGCCTGAAGGACCGCGGCATCGCGAGCGGACGCCTGGGTATCGAGGAAACCGTCAAGTTCGTCTTTGCAGACGGCATCGCGCAGGCCGCGCCGCAGTTGAAGGTCGTCAGCGGCACACCCGTGACCGCGGGGTGCCGCATGATCAAAGACGCGCACGAACTCGAGTTGATGCGCCTGGCCTCGAAGGCGACGCTCGAGGTCTACGAAGCGGTCTATCACGCGCTCGAACCGGGGATGACACAGCGCACCGCCTCCGACCTGA
>JAICSD010000264.1 GCA_025937075.1 Vicinamibacteria bacterium
AGACTTCGTACATGTCGAACGCGGGGAACACGCCAAGCCCTTCGGGTACGCCATTGCCGCGATCGCGCAGCGCCGCGCCAGTTGCGGTGAGAATACCCTCGTCCAATCCGTTCGTCAGGACGAGGTGATCTTCCGGTACGCCGAACGCACGCGCGACGGCGTCGTAGGCCGCGTCGTAGTCGGGATAGAAGGCCGCATCACGCGCGGTGAGCGATTGCAGCGCGGCGAGCACGGCGGGCGAGCAGCCGTTGGTGTTCTCGTTGAGGTGCAGGCGGGCACCGCGTCGATCCGCACGCGGCCGCTCGTACTCACCGGTCATCGCGATCCCTGCTTTCATCGAGTCGCATCTGAATGGACGCGGCATGCGCGTGAAGTCCTTCGGCGTTCGCGAGGGCCACGCCGGCTGGCCCGATGCGGCGCAGCCCGTCGGCCGCGATCTGCTGGACCGTCGACACGCGCACGAAGTCGGCAGCGCTCAACCCGCCCCGGGCGCGCGCCGCGCCGCTCGTCGGCAGGACATGGTTCGATCCCGTCACGTAGTCGCCGCACGCCTGCGCGCTGAGCCGTCCCACGAACACCGTGCCCGCGCGCCTGAGACGCTCCGCCTGTGGGAGGGAATCGCAGACGGCATGCTCCGGCGCCATCCGTTCGCTGACGGCGAACGCGTCATCGAGGCTCCGCGTGATGATGATGGCGCCATTTGCCGCGATCGCGCGCCGAGCGGGGCCGTCCTGTGGCATCTGACGCGTGATTTCGGCCGCCACCTGCGCCGCCAGCCGGCGCCGCGGCGTCACGAAGATCGCTCGCGCATCCGGATCGTGCTCCGCCTGCGCGAGGAGATCCGCGGCAATCCAGTCGGGACGGCCGTCTGTCGAGAGCACGAGAATTTCACTGGGCCCGGCATGAAAGTCGATCGCGCAGCGCGCGGCGACCATCGCCTTCGCCGTGGCTACATAGGCATTTCCCGGACCGACGATCTTGTCCACGCGCGGGATGCTCGCCGTTCCGTGGGCAAGGGCCGCGATCGCGTGGGCGCCCCCGAGCCGCAGGAGGCGCGTGACGCCAGCTTCGCGTGCCGCATACATCACCGCCGCGTCCGGCCGGGGGCACACGGCCATCACCTCGGGTACGCCTGCGATGCGCGCGGGAATCGCCGTCATCAAGAGAGAAGAGGGGAGCGCGTAGCGGCCGCCCGGCACGTAGCACCCCACGCGATCCAGCGCCTGCACGCGCTGCTCGATCTTCACGCCTGGAACCGGAGAGATCGCGAAGCCGCGCGGCACCTGCCGCTGGGCGACGCGCCTGATGTTCTGTGCGGCAAGCCGAATCGCGTCGCGCACGTCCGGAGCCACCGCCGTGCTCGCGCGATCGATCTCCTCGTCCGAGACGATGACCGGCTCCTTCAGGCCGTCGAACTTTTTCGCGTACGCGAGGAGGGCGCGGTCCCCTTCGCGCCTGACGCGGTCCACGATTGCGGCAACACGGCGCTCGATCGCCGGGTCGCGGCGTGGCTCGCGATCCAGCAGCGCGGCGAGCGCCTTCGCATTCGACGACTCGATGACGGCGATTGAGGACGCCTTCACAGGACGATCTTGTTGAGCGGATATTCCACGATGCCCTGCGCCCGCGCATTCTTCAGCCGTGGAATGAGGTCGCGCACGGTGCGCTCCTCGATAATCGTGTTGATCGCCACCCATTCCGTGTCGCTCAGCGGTGAAATCGTCGGCCGCTGGAGCGCGGGCAGCAGCGCGAGCACTGCATCCAGATCCGATCGACGGACGTTCAGCATGATGCCGACGCGTCCGTGCGCTTCGATCGCGGCTTTCAGCAGAAGCGCGATGTTCTCGAGCTTCGTGCGCTTGCCGTCGTCGCCGAGCGCGTCGCGGTTCGCGATGAGCTGCGTGTTCGACTCGAGGACCGTATCGATGATGCGCAGGCGATTGGCCCGGAGCGACGATCCTGTTTCGGTGACCTCGACGATCGCATCGGCCAGCACCGGCGGCTTGACCTCCGTCGCCCCCCACGAGAACTCGACGCTCACCTTGATGCCGAGCCGGGAGAAGTACGCCTGTGTGGCGCGCACCAGCTCGGTGGCGATCGTCGCCCCTTCGAGGTCCTTTGGCGTCCGGTACGGCGAGTCCTCCGGGACTGCGAGCACCCAGCGGACCTTGCCGAAGCTTTGTTTCGCGTACACGAGATCCGCCAGCGGAGCGACCGTCGCCCCGCCGTTCGCCTCGTGCTCCGCGATCCAGTCCATGCCGGTGAGGCCCGCGTCGAGCACGCCGTCCGCGACGTACCGCGCCATCTCCTGCGCGCGAATGAGCATGCACTCGATTTCCGGATCGTCGATGCTCGGGAAGTACGATCGCGTGCCGGCGTAGATGTTGAACCCGGCGCGCGCGAAGAGCTGAATCGTCGCGTCCTGCAGCGAGCCTTTGGGCAGTCCCAGCTTCAGCTTCATCGGGCTTGTCGCTCCTCCAGCGGTCGGAAGAAGCAGGAGCGTTCACCCGTGTGACAGACGTTCCCGTCGCCGAGCCGTTTTACCTTGAGCAGGACCGTGTCATCGTCGCAATCGACGAGGATCTCTGAAACCTGAAGCCGGTTCCCCGACGTCTCTCCCTTCGTCCACAGCGCGTTGCGCGTGCGGCTGAAGAACGTCGCGAAGCCCGACTCCACGGTGCGATCGAGCGCCCGCTGGTTCATGAAGCCGACCATGAGGACCTCGTTGGTGTCCTCGTCCTGAATCACGGCGGGAACGAGACCCCCGAGTTTTGTGAAGTCCATCCATTCCTCCGCGGCGGTCGTCGCGACCCTGAAAGGACCGCGCCACGATGTCGTAGGGCGGCCCTCTCAGGGCCGCCGACGACCCCAAAACAGAAAAGCCCCGCGCGGCTATGCCGGCGGGGCTTGGATGTGCTGTCGTGTAGCGTCTTCAGCGCGCGCGCAGCTCACCCGTCCCGCCGAAGCGGACATGATGGGCGCGATGATGCGTGAAGCTGCAGGACACTTCCTTGAGCCTATTGTGGGCTGCGGGCGGAAGTCAAGCCTGCGCCCGCGACGGACACCTTTCCCTCCGGATTTCGCAGATCGTTCGCGCCGCTCACACGCCCGGACGCGTCGAGCCCGATCGAGTTGGCATCTCCCTGTGTGCCCTCCATCGTGACAGTGTGACCCATCGCTCGAAGCTGGCGCAGGACGTCCTCGGAGGCGCCGTTCGTCTCGATCCTTGCCGAATCGGGCAGCCACTGGTGATGGAGCCGCGGTGCGTCCACCGCCTCGCGAACGGTCATCCCGAACTCCGTCACGCCGAGCACGACGGACAGCACGGTGTTGATGATCGTGCGGTCTCCCGGCGAGCCGGTGATCAAGACGACCTTCCCGTCGCGCTCCACGATCGTCGGCGTCATGGAGCTCAGCATCCGCTTGCCGGGATCGATGAGATTCGCCGGCGTGCCGATGTTACCGGTCGTATTCGTGACGCCGGGATTCTTGTTGAAATCTCCCATTTCGTTGTTGAGGAGGAACCCCGCGCCCTTCACGACAACTCGCGACCCGAAGCCGCCCTCGAGCGTGTACGTGTTCGCCACGGCCATCCCGCGCGAATCAATCACCGAAAAATGCGTCGTCTCCTTCGACTCGGTGTCCGCGCGCGTGACGATGTCGGCGCCGAGATCGACGCTGCGCGTCGCCTTCGCCGGATCGATCGAACCGGACAATGTGCGCGCATACTCCTTGGACAGAAGCTTTCGTTCGGGCACGTCGACGAAATCAGGGTCGCCGAGAAACCGTGCGCGATCGAGGTAGGCGCGCCGCATGGCTTCAATCTCGAGGTGCATCGCGTCTGCTGACCCGCGGCCCATCTCGTTCAAGTGAAAGGGCTCGAGGATGTTCAGCATCTCGATCAACGCAATCCCTCCCGAGCTCGGGGGCGGCATCGAGATGACGTCGTAGTCGTGAAAGCGCCCGCGGACGGGTGTCCGCTCTTTCGGTTCGTACGCCGCGAGATCTTCTTTCGTGATCAGCCCGCCATGGGCTCGCATATCGGCGTCGATGCGATCCGCGATCCATCCCGTGTAGAACGCATCGGGGCCATCCTCCGCGATCGCGCGCAGCGTCCGCGCGAGATCCTTCAGCACGATGCGATCGCCGGCGGCCCATTTGCCGCCGCCGGGCTTTCCATACGCTTCGACCGACGCCGGGTAATGGCCCATCACGCCTTCGATCTGGCGGTTCAGACCTCGCGCGAGCGTCTCCGTGAGATCGAAACCACCGTCCGCGAGCGTGACCGCCGGCATCACGAGGTCGCGCCAGGGGAGCGTGCCGAAGCGCTTGTGTGCGAGCGCCAGGCCGCGCACGGTTCCTGGAACACCGGGGGCGAGATAGCCCTCGTTGGTCAGCGAGATGTCGATCCGGCCACCGCGCAGATACATCGTCCGGGTCGAGGACCGCGGGGCTTTCTCGCGGTAGTCGAAGCTCGTCGTCCGACCATCCGGCGCGCGTACGAGCATGAAGCCGCCGCCGGCGATGTTGCCGGCGCTCGGGTGTGTGACGGCGAGCGCGAAGGCCGTTGCCACCGCAGCGTCCACGGCATTTCCGCCGCGCGTGAGAATTCCGGCGCCCACATCACATGCCGGCGCCGAGCCGCAGACGACCATGCCGCCGGGCGATATCGTCGGCGTGACACGCGGCTTGCACGAGGCGATCGCGAAAAGGAGCACGAGAATGAAGGATGTTCGGACAGCGCGGCGCATGTCCGAAACGATAACCCAATCTCGCAGCGGCAGTGCCTACGTGCGGGTACAGGAATTGCTCGAACCCGGAACCCGGGAACCCGGGAACCCGTTCGGAACCCACGTCGTCATGGAAATCTGGCCTGGCACACCGTATCCGCTCGGCGCCACCTACGACGGCATCGGCACCAACTTCGCGATCTTCTCGGAGGCGGCCGAACGCATCGAGCTCTGTCTGTTCGACGAAGCGGCCAACGAAACGCGCGTCGATCTGCCGGAGATGACGGCGCTCTGCTGGCACGGCTACGTGCCGAACGTCAAGCCGGGGCAGCGCTACGGATTTCGCGTGCACGGCCCTTATGCGCCCGATCAGGGGCAGTGGTGCAATCCCGCGAAGCTCCTGCTCGATCCGTACGCAAAGGCGATCGAGGGTGAATGGAAGTGGAACGAGGCGATGTTCCCGTACCACTTCAAGGAGCCGGAGAACTCACGCAACGATCTCGACAGCGCGCCGTTCATCCCGAAGTCCGTCGTCATCAACCCGTTCTTCGACTGGGGCAACGATCACCATCCACGCACGCCGTGGCACCGGACGATCGTCTACGAGACGCACGTCAAGGGCTTCACGAAACGCCATCCGGACATTCCGGAGGAGCTTAGGGGCACGTATGCCGGCATGGCGCACCCGACCGCCATCCGATATCTGCAGTCGCTCGGCATCACGGCCGTCGAGCTGCTGCCGGTTCACCAGTTCGTGCAGGACGCGACGCTGACGGAGCGCGGCCTTCGGAACTATTGGGGATACAACTCGATCGGCTACCTCGCGCCACACAATGAGTACTCCGCGCGCGGGCAGCGAGGCGAGCAGGTCCAGGAATTCAAGCACCTGGTCAAGACGCTGCACGAGGCCGGCATGGAGGTCGTCCTCGATGTCGTCTACAACCACACCGCCGAAGGGAACCATCTCGGCCCCGTCCTGTCGTTCAAGGGAATCGACAACACCGCGTATTACCGTCTCGTGGGGGACAAGCGACGGTACTACATGGACTACACGGGGACGGGCAATACGCTGAACATGCGCAACCCGCACGTGCTGCAGCTCATCATGGACAGCCTGCGGTACTGGGTGCTCGACATGCACGTCGACGGATTTCGTTTCGACCTTGCCGCGACCCTCGCGCGCGAGCTGCACGACGTCGATCGGTTGTCCGCCTTCTTCGATCTGATTCAGCAGGATCCCGTGGTGAGCCAGGTGAAGCTCATTGCGGAGCCGTGGGACGTCGGCGAAGGCGGCTATCAGGTTGGCAACTTTCCGCCGCTGTGGACCGAGTGGAACGGGAAGTATCGCGACTGCGTCCGTGACTTCTGGCGCGGCACGGATCGCACGCTGGCGGAACTCGGCTATCGCCTGACCGGCAGCTCCGATTTGTACCAAGGCACGGCGCGGCGGCCGTACGCGAGCATCAACTTCATCACGGCGCACGACGGGTTCACGCTCGGGGATCTCGTGTCCTACAACGAAAAGCACAACGAGGCCAATGGCGAAGAGAACCGCGACGGCGAGAGCCACAACCGCTCGTGGAACTGCGGCGAGGAAGGCCCGTCGGACAACCCCGATGTCATCGCGCTGCGCAATCGGCAGGTGCGCAACTTCCTGACGACGCTCCTGCTGTCGCAGGGCGTGCCGATGGTGTGCGGCGGCGACGAGATCGGGCGTACGCAGCAGGGCAACAACAACG
>JAICSD010000363.1 GCA_025937075.1 Vicinamibacteria bacterium
GTCCAGCTCGAAGCCATGGCGTGCGGAAAGCCGGTCATCAGCACCGACGTCCCCAGCGGCGTGTCATGGGTGAACCAGCACGAGCGCACCGGGCTCGTGGTTCCGGCCGGCGACTCGCAGCGGCTCCGAAACGCCATCGTGCGTCTGATGATGGACGACGGGCTGCGGGTGCGGCTTGGAGAAGCGGGCCAAGCGCGCGTGGAGCGCGAGTTCACGCATGGCAGAATGCGTGAGCGTCTCGCCGCACTCTATAGCGAGCTCTCTCTGCTCGAACCGTCTTCCGATGCAGGGGATTACTCTGATGTAGGGCACTTCTTTAGAGCTGCCCCAGTCTCGAGAGGTGCTTCAGCGGACTCTCCAGTGGCGGGGCAGCCGAGGTGCTGAAGCGCGCGTTCGATGCGGCGCTCGCGGGCGGAGGCCTCATCCTCTCCGCGCCGCTCTCGGCGATCATCGCCGCCGCGATCCGGATCGAGGATGGCGGGCCGGTCCTCTATCGCCAGGAACGCGTCGGCCTCGGCGGACGGACGTTCGTCGCGCTCAAGTTCCGGTCGATGCGCCCCGATGCCGAGGCGCATACCGGCGCCATCCAGGCGATCGAGCACGATCCGCGCGTGACGACCGTCGGACGCGTGCTGCGCGCCACCGCCATGGACGAACTGCCGCAGCTCTGGAACATCCTGCGCGGCGACATGAGCTTCGTCGGGCCCCGCGCGCTCAGGCCGGGCGAGATCGAGACAACCGCCGCCGGACGTTTGACGCGCCTCGAGGAGGTGGAGGGCTTCGAGCATCGCGTGAAGGTTCGTCCGGGGCTCACCGGACTCGCGCAGGTGTACGCCGCCCGCGACGTACCCCGGCGCCAGAAGTTCCGATACGACCGCGTGTACGTCGATCGCGGCACGTGGTGGCTCG
Organism: Vicinamibacteria bacterium; assembly: GCA_025937075.1. The sequence continues at coordinate 910 of JAICSD010000363.1, forward strand.
ATCTGCGATTGATTCTGCTGTCGTTTTGGATTAGCGTGCAGGGCACATGGGAAGCGCGGGGGCGCAAGTACTGAGTGGCCGGCGTGCGTGATGTCGTAGTAATTGGCGCCGGTCCTGCCGGCCTTCTCTCCGCTCGGATCCTCGCCTCGCTCGGCCACGACGTCGTCGTCCTCGAGGAGCACGACACGATCGGCGTGCCTGTCCATTGCACCGGTCTTCTCGGGATCGGCGCCTTCAACGAGCTCGACCTTCCGCGACACACGATTCTCGGCGTGGCCGATCGCGCGCGCTTCGTCGCGGCCGACGGCAGCTCCGTCGGCGTCGATGCCGATTCGGTCCGTGCCGCCGTGATCGATCGCGCGCGCTTCGATCAGGCGCTCGCCGATTCGAGCCGAAGCGCAGGCGCCGAGATCCGCACCGCCTCCAGAGTGAGGACGATCGCGATTGACCGCGCGCATGTCACCATCACGGTCGACGGAGACGCGAGAGCCATCGAGGCGCGGGCGTGCGTGATCGCGTGCGGCGCGAACTACCGTTTCAATCGCCAGCTCGGGCTGGGCGTCCCTCGCGCTTTCGTGCAGAGCGCGCAGTTGGAGCGGCCGTTCGACGGTCCTGACGAAGTCGAAGTACACCTCGGTCGCGAGCTGGCCCCGTCGGGCTTCGGCTGGCTCGTGCCCTTCGATCGCGAAGGGCGGCGAGCCAACCGCCTGGGTCTGATGTGCGACTCGCGCGCGCTGCCGCGCTTCCGTGCGTTCGCGGCACGAACGCGTGCACGCTTCGGCCTCGACGATCAGGTCTGGCCGCAGCCGCGGCTGAAGGTGCTGCCGCTGGGTCCGGTCGACCGGACGTACACGAACCGCGCCGTTGCCGTCGGCGACGCAGCCGGGCTCGTCAAGCCAACGACGGGCGGCGGGATCTACTACAGCCTGATCAGCGGCCAGCTTGCGGCGCTGGCGCTCGATCGCGCGCTGCGCGTGGACGATCTGCGCGCGACGCGGCTTCGCGAGTACGAATCGCAATGGCGCGCGAAGCTCGGCGCCGAGATTCGGACGGGGCTGGCGTTTCGCACGCTCGCGTCACGCATGAGCGACCGCGCCATCGATGCGCTGATCGATCTTGCGCGTGTCGACGGGATCGTTCCCCTGCTGCGCCAGACCGCTGATTTCAACTGGCACCGCCGCTCCGCGCTCGCCCTCTTGCGGCACGCGCAGTTCCGCCGCATCCTGCTGTCGTCGATCTGGAGCTGACGGTTCACAGTTCACAGGAGACCAGGAGACCAGGAGATCAGGAGATCAGGAGATCAAAAGCCTTTGGCCTGCTGACCGCTTGCGATGTCTCTGGGCTTTCTGACCTCATTCTTGTCGACAAGTGTCTCCTGATCTCTTTGTCTCTTGTTGTTATTCCTGATCTCCTGAACTCCTGTGGACCTGCTGAAATCGGGTGACTACGCGCGGAAGCAGATCTTCTGCCGCAGCCGACTGGTTGCCTGGAGCCACGGCAGCCGCTTCGCGCTGGCGTGCCGCCTCTCGAAGCACGGCGGGGGCCGGCTGCTCGATTATGGATGCGGCGACGGAACCTTCATCGCGATGATCCACGGCTCCGTCGATGAGTGCCTTGGCGTCGACGTCGACGCGGTCCAGATCGACGAGTGCACGCGACGGCTTGGGGGCCTCCCAGGCGTCCGCTTCGCGCTCACGACAGCGTTTCACGGCGCCCATCACGCAGGCGCGTGGACGACGGTGACGTGCATGGAGGTCCTCGAACACTGCCTCGAGCCGGAGCGGCTGCGCGTCATCGATGACCTGGCGAGCCTCGTGCACCCGAACGGCACCGTGATCGTCAGTGTGCCCATCGAGGTGGGCCCGACGATCGTCGGCAAACAGTGCGCTCGCGCGCTTGCGGGACTGCGGGGGCTCGGTGATTACGCACACCGCGAGCGGTACACGCCACGGGAGCTGGTTCGTGCGGCAGCAGGATTGACGATCCGTCGCCCATCGTACGCCGTTGACGGCTACCGGTACTATGGCCACAAGGGGTTCGATTATCGGCAGCTCGAGGGTGAGCTGGCGAGACGGCTGCAAATCCTCGCCCGCCATTTCACGCCCTTGCCGATGCTGGGCCCGCTCCTCAATAGTCAAGTGTGGTACATCTGCTCCCGGCGAGCATGAGCAGCCTCGAACGGGTCCGCCGTCTCGTCGGGCGCGCTCTTGCAGGGTTTCCGGTCGACGATACGGCGGACATCGATCGTGTGGTGGATCTCGCGATTGACGAGGCTGTCGGTCCGCTGCTCGCCGAGACGTTGAATCCGGAGTCGCTGCCATGGGACGTTGCCGCGCGTCTGACGAAGGACGTCCGTCTCGCGTGCCTTCACCTGGCGGTTCTCGACGAGGAGCTTCGGCGCGTCCTGATCGCATTCCACGAGACCGGCATTCAATGCGTGGTCATGAAGGGAGCGCACCTCGGGCGCAGGATCTACCGCGCTCCGCATCTTCGCCCGCGCGCCGACACCGACCTGCTGATCGAGGCACGCGCGCGCGCCGATGTTGCCGCCGTGCTCGCGCGGTGCGGCTATCAGCGTGCCCTGCACGTCCGCGGTGAGATCATCCTCGGTCAGTTTCACTTCGAGCGCCGTGACCGGGCCGGGATTTCGCACAACATCGATGTCCACTGGCGGGTGACGGCGCCGCTCGTCCTCGATCGCGCGCTCCCGGCGCAGGCCATCCTCGATGCGTCGGACCCGTTTCCGCAGGCGGGATCTGGCGCGCGCGCCCCGTCCCTTCAGCACGCACTGGCAATCGCCTGCGTGCACCTGGCCGCGCACCACCTGCGCGCGCCCCGTCTCCTTTGGCTGTACGACCTGCATCTGCTGTCCGCCGCGCTGGACGACGATGAGCAGGAAGCGTTCTGTTCGGCCGCGGCCGCCGGAGGCTACTGCGCCATTGCCGCGCACGCGTTGCAGCTTGCGCACTCGATGCTGCCGTTCGACAACCTTGGGCAGCTCGCCTCGCGCGTCGCATCAGGGCGGCGCGGTTCGGAGCCATCGGCAGCGCTGCTGCACCGTCGACGCCCACTTGACGATCTGCTGCTGGATTTACGCGTCGCCGGCTGGCGGGATCGCGCGCGGCTCCTTCGCGAGCACGTCTTGCCGGACGCCTCCTACATGCGAACCTCGTTCAGCGATCTACCTCTCGGCGTCGCCTATGCTTACCGGACGGTTCGAGGCCTTCGTCGGTGGTTGAATGTCGGCACCGACGCCGCCTGACGGCGCCGTTCCGCGTCAATCTGGCAGTGACCGCTTCGCTGCCTGAGCAGCGATCAGCCGGCATTGACAGAGAGCGAAGCGATCAGCCGCCATTGACACCGTCAGTCCCCATAAGGCGGCACGGGCCTCGTCGCGCGCGGATTGTGCGGGAGCACCTGCGCGGGCGGCTGCGGCGAGAACCAGTCGGCGAGCCGCAGGAGCCGTCCCCGCTTTTCGGGCAGCACCTCGTTGAGGCGTTCGAGCACCGTGACCGCCTCGGCGAACGTGCCGATGACGCCGATGCCGCGGTTGAGCGCGTGATCGCGCGCCGCCGGATCCCCGTTCCGCAGCATCAGCATCGCCTTCGACGCTGACGCGCTGACGACCTCCACGCAATTGATCAACTGATCGTCGACGATGAGGTCGAGGCGCAGGCCGTTCGCGATGTCCCCGCGCGAGCCGGGCACGGTGAGGACGGCGGGCAGATAGAATCCGAACCGCTCGATCCACCACTGCGTCTGGAACTGCACCGAGTCGCCCGCGGACGGCGGCCGCTTGGTCAGGAAGAAAACCTCCCACGCCGCCGCGCGCGTCAGCGCATAGAGACGCGCGATCTGCGCCGGCTCGTAGGGCTCGAGATCCATCCACCAGTTCGAGGTCTTGGCGATGTGACTCCACAC
>JAICSD010000202.1 GCA_025937075.1 Vicinamibacteria bacterium
ACGATTCCCGGCTTCAACGACGTCTACACACCCTACCCGTTCATCACGAACTACGGCGCGACGGTGAACTACGTCATGAACCCGACGACGTTCATCGAAGGCACGTACGGATTCATTCGCAACCAGCTGTCGGGCGGCAATGAAGGCGGCCTCCTCGTCAACGACGCCGCGAATCGCCTCAACGGGCTCGCGAGCTTCCCGCTCCTCTATCCCGACGCGGGCAAGGTGAATCAGGATTACTACGCGTACCAGGTGCTGCAGGCCGTCAAGCCGGTGTGGTGGGATGGAACGAACATCAATCTGCCGCCCGTGTTCGCGTGGGGCTCGCGCGTCCAGGGTACGGCCGGCACGTGCGGGCAGCCGGGCCCGACCTGCCAGCGATTCCCCGGGTTCCTCAACATCAATCGCACGCAGGACTTCGCGGTGAGCGTGACGAAGATCGCCGGCCATCACACGTTCAAGGGCGGCTTCTACAACAATCACAGCTACAAGGCGCAGAACACCGGCGCCGGCGGCGTCGCCAACCTGTCGTTCCAGCCGTTCGTGGACTTCGGCAACGACACGAACAACGCGCTCGACACGGGGTACGGCTACGCCAACGCGCTGACCGGCGTCTTCCGCCAGTACCTGCAGCAGTCTCAGCTGATCGAAGGATCGATGCTCTACAACAACACTGAGGGCTACATCCAGGACAACTGGAAGGTGAACAGCCGGCTGACGCTGGACCTCGGACTGCGCCTCACACATCAGCAGCCGCAGTACGACCAGTTCAAGCAGATGTCCAACTTCTTCCCGGACAAGTGGTCGCCGGGGGCAGCGCCGCTGCTCTACGTACCGGGGTGCAGGGGCGGCGCGGCAACCTGCTCGGGCAACGCGCTGAACGCGATGGATCCGCGCACCGGCGCAATCGTCGTGGCTCCGGGCGCAGCCAACTCGCAGGCGCTCATCGGCACGCCGGTTCCCGGCACGGGCGACGCTGCCTCCAACGGCATCCTGCAGGCCGGGAACGGCATCTCGAAATATTCGTACACGTGGCCGGCGCTCGTGTTCGGTCCGCGCTTCGGCTACGCCTACGACATCACCGGCACCCAGAGGTTCATCCTGCGCGGCGGCGGCGGCTGGTTCTACGATCGTCCGGACGGCAACACCGTCTTCTCGATTCCCGGCAACCCGCCGATTTCCACGTCGCAGGATCTGCGCAACGGCCTGCTGTCCACGCTCGGGACGGGCCTCAGCCCGCAGCCGGTGCCGATCCTCAACGTCTTCCAGTACGACGCGAAAGTGCCGACCTCGGTGCAGTGGAACTCTGAAATCCAGATGGCACTGCCCTGGGCCTCGGCGGTAACGGTCGCGTATGTCGGCAACCACGGTTACAACCGTCTGGGTGCGTTCCAGGGCGGCAGCACGGAAAACGTCAACGCCGTCGACTTCGGGACCGCCTACCTGCCGCAGTACCAGGACACCACGAGGGCGGCATCGTCAGTTCCCGGTGCCAACGCGCTGACGACCAATCTGCTGCGGCCGTATCGCGGTCTGGGCATCATCGCCCAGCAGACGACTGACTTCTGGGACACCTATCACTCGCTGCAGTTTTCGCTGAACCGCCGCTACCGTGACGGGTTCGCGTTCGGCTTCAACTACGTGCGCGGCCTGTCGTTCAAGGGCAACACCGGTCTCCAGCTCCGTCTGCAGCATGCCGCCGACGGCACGATCAGCGTGCGCGCCGATCAGGCGGACTACGAAAGGCTGAACGAGAACCTCGACGTGAGGCCGAACGTATTCAAAGCGAACGCGCTATGGGATCTGCCGAAGGTCCCGGGCACCACCAGCGCCGGTGCGGGGATGAAGGCGCTCGGGTACATCCTGAACGACTGGCAGATCTCTGGCGTGTTCACCGCTGGTGACACTGTCAACAGCGGGAACAGCAACAACGGCCAGAGCACCAACGGTAACGCCTACGATCTGACCTACAGCTACCAGAACAGCGGCGGCGCCGTGAATCTCACGGGATCGCCGGACTACAACGCGCGCATCGTCTACCTGGGCGATGCGGGTTCGGGCTGCTCGAGCGATCAGTACCGCCAGTTCAATGTGGCGGCGGTCACGGGACCGCAGTATGGCAGCCTCGGCCTCGAATCCGGCCGTAATATCCTGCGCAACTGCAAGGATCACACGCTCGATATGGCCCTCGCGAAGCGGGTACAACTGCCCGGTCAGAAGAATCTGATGTTCCGTATCGACGTGTTCAACCTGTTCAACACGTACATCATCAACAACCGGAACACGTTGATCACGTTCCAGAGCCCGACCAACCTCACGATCGTGAACTCGCAGTTCCGGCCGGACGGTTCGCTGGATCCAACCCGCCTGACCCCGCGCAACGCCGGCTTCGGCGCGGCGACAGGCGCTGCGACACGGGGGTCGGAAGCGGGCCTCGGCAACAACTACAATCGCGTCGTCATGCTGGAGGCGCGGTTCCAGTTCTGACGCCGTACGCGTGATTCGAGAAGGGCGGGTGGCACGTCCACTCGCCCTTGTTTTTGTACACTCCAGGACCCACTATGCGCATCGTTTCAGCCCGAATCCTTGTCACCAGCCTTGCCACTGCATTCGCGACAGCGCTCGTCGCCACTCAGGGACAACAACCCGCACCGCCGCCGCAGACGCCGCAGCCAGCGCAAGGGCGCGGTGGATTCGATCAACAGGCCGCCGGCGCGGACTTCCTCGAGCGTCCGCCCGTGACGCGCCTCGATCCGGCTGTGCAGCAGAAGCTGTTCCTGCTCCCCGATGGCTTCTCGATCGAGCCGGTGCTGAGCGATCCGCTGATTCAGGATCCCGTGGGCGTCACCTTCGACGGCAACGGCCGCATGTACGTGCTCGAGATGCGGTCCTACATGCAGGACGCTGACGGCAGCAATTCACGCGCGCCGATCAGCCGGATCTCACGCCACGAGGACACGGATGGCGACGGCGTGTACGACAAGCACACCGTGTTCGTCGACAACATGGTGATGCCGCGCATCGCGTTTCCGCTGCAGGACGGCGTCATCCTCGCCTTGGAGACGGACAACCGCGATCTCTACAAGTACACGGACACGAATGGCGACGGCGTCGCAGACAAGAAGGAGCTCTTCTACCCCGGCGTCGGCCGCGTCACGAACATGGAGTGGCAGCCCGGGGGGATGACCTGGGCGCTCGACAACTGGCTCTACACGACCTACAACCCGTTCCGGCTGCGCATCGGGCCGGACGGCAAGATCGCGCGCGAAGAGACGGATCCGAATGGCGGCCAGTGGTGGTCCGCGCAGGACAACTACGGCAAGATGTGGTGGGTCGACGGCGGCGGCGAGATCGGCCCCGTGAACTTCCAGGAACCGATCGCATACGGCGCGTTCAACGTCCCCGATAACTTCGAGCCCGACTTCCAGATCCCGTGGTCTGCTCCAGGCGGCATCTCGGACATGCAAGGCGGCATGCGCCGCGTTCGGATGCCTGAAGGAACGCTGAACCACTTCACGGCCGCATCCGGCGTCGAGATCTATCGCGGCGATCGGCTGCCGCCCGACTTCGTCGGCGATCTCTTCTTCAACGAGCCGGTCGGCCGCATCGTCCGCCGCGCGAAGGTCGTCGTCACCGACGGCCTGACGCAGCTTCGCAATGCTTACCCCAAATCGGAGTTCATCCGGTCGACCGATCCGCTGTTCCGCCCTGTTGCCATCCACAACGCGCCGGACGGCACGCTCTACCTCGTCGACATGTATACCGGGATCATCCAGGACGCGGAATGGGTGAATGCGGGATCGTACCTGCGGCGTAAGGTCGAACAATACGACCTCGACAAGATTCACAACTTCGGGCGCATCTGGCGCATCAGCTACAACGGACAGAGCCCCGACCGCGAGCGGCCGCACATGTACAGCGAGACGCCCGCGCAACTCGTGCAGCACCTTGCGCACCCGAACGGCTGGTGGCGGGACACTGCGCAGAAGCTGCTCGTGCTCGCGCAGGACAAGTCGGTCGTGCCGGCGCTGAAGACGATGGCGCGCTCGTCCGAGAATCAGCTCGCGCGGATCCATGCGCTGTGGACGCTCGAGGGCCTGAACTCGCTCGACGCGGGGCTCACGCGCGAGCTGATGAAGAGTCCCGACCCGCAGATCCGGATTCAGGCCATTCGCGCGAGCGAGACGCTGTACAAAGCGAACGACAAGTCGTTCGCGGCCGATTACCGCGCGATGCTGAAGGACTCCGACGCGAACGTCGTGATCCAGGCAATGCTGACGATCAATCTTCAGAAGCTGCCTGACGCCGAGGATCTGATCCGCGCCACGTCCGAAGCCAGCTCCGTTCGCGGCATTCGCGAGATCGGGTCGCAGGTCCTTCATCCAACGGTGGCGCAGGGGCAGCGTCCTGCCTTGAGGGATACAGGAGCAAGCACGGTCAATCTGACGAAGGAGCAACGGCAGACGATGGAGCGCGGTGAAGCGACTTACAAGGAACTGTGCTTCACGTGCCACGGGGCGGACGGCAAAGGCTCGCCAATGGCGGGTGCGCCTGCCGGATCGACGCTCGCGCCGCCGCTGGCGGGATCGCCGCGTGTGCTCGAACACCGCGACTACATCATCAACGTGCTGCTGCACGGATTGACCGGGCCAATCGGTGACGCGAGTTATCCAGGCGGCATCATGGTGCCGATGGGCAGCAACTCCGACGAGTGGATCGCGGACGTCGCGTCCTACGTCCGCAACAGCTTCGGCAACAGCGCGTTGTTGGTCGAGCCCGAGCAGGTCACGGCCGTCCGGAAGGGCGACGCGCGGAAGACGCCGTGGACGGTCGCAGAGCTGGAGGCAATCGTGCCGAAGCCGCTGACGAACACGTCAGCGTGGAAGCTCACGGCAAGCCACAATTCCGGGACGGCCGCGAATGCGGTGACAAGCGGTGCGCCCAGATGGGACACTGGCGCGCCGCAGGCGCCCGGAATGTGGTTCGAGATCGAGCTGCCGGAGCCGGCCGTCGTTACGGACGTGCAGCTCGAAGCATCGCTGCCGTCCGGCTCCCCCAACCCGGCGGCAGGCCGCGGCCGCGCGGGGGCGCGCGGCGGCACGGCGCCTGTCGGACGCGGGCGCGGATCTTCGTTCGCACCTGCACGCGGGCCCATCGCATACTCGGTCCAGGTCTCGGACGACGGGACATCGTGGGGAGCGCCGGTTGCGCAAGGGTCCTGCGACACACCGACGACGGCGATCGCCATTCCGCCCACGCGGACGCGCTTCATTCGCATCACGCAGACGGGCACGGCGGCCAAAGACGAAGTGTGGGCAATCCAGCAGCTGCGCGTCTACGCCAGAACGGGCAGCTGAATGTCTGCGGTCAAGCGCGCATTACACTGCGTAGCGGCGCCGCGAGACGTCGACGGCGATCACACTCTTCTGCCCTTCGCCCGCTCGATCAGGTGATCGCATCCCCGCGCCGTCAACGCCATCATCGTCAGCGTCGGGTGCTTGTCGCCGGTGGACGGGAATGCATTGCCGCCGAAGACGTATAGGTTCGGGATGTCGTGCGTCTGGCAGAACGAGTTCAGGACGCCGCCCGTCGGGCTGACGCTCATGCGCGCGGTGCCGACTTCGTGGATCGAGCTGCCGAGCGGACGGCGGCGCTGCGCCGGACGATTCGGCCGCGCCGCGCTTTCGGCATTCGCGACATCGCGGGGCGGCGTGTCTGGCGCGCCAGGGCCGCCGGGAAATCCGGCCGGCGTTGCAGGCCCGGGCATGATTTCGCCACCCGCTTTCCTGAACAGCTCCTCGGCCTTCTGCTGGAAGTCTTCTATCAGCTCGTAGTCGTTGTCGCTGTGCGTGAAGTGGATCTTCAGGACGGGAATGCCCCAGTGATCCTTGACCTCCGGGTCGAGCTCGACGAAGTTCTCCTTGCGCGCGAGCATCTCCGCACCGGCGTTCCAGATTCTTGCCTGCGCGACGTAGCGGCTCTTCACTTCCTTCTTCCACTCGGACCCGTAGCCCGGGACATTCGCAGCGAACTGCGGATACTCCGTCTGGCCGCCGGTCGCATTCATGACGTAGCCGCGAATGAAGTCCTTGCGCTGGGTCTTCTTGTCGATGTTCTGGAAGTTCGGAATCGTGATCCCCGCCTGCTTCCCGTCGTCCAGGCGGCTGGGCCCGCCTTTCAGCTTCGGCAGGAACCCGCTCACGCCGCCACCGCCCACCTGGTCCATCATGTATTGACCGAGCGTGCCGCTCGAGTTCGCCAGACCGCCCTTCGCCGAGAGCAGCAGCAGACGTGTGTTCTCGAGCGTCGACGCGGCGAGAATCACCCACGTCGCGTCGACATCCACCGCCTTCATCGTCTCGCGCTCGATATACGTCACGCCCTGCGCGTGATTCTCGTTGTTCATGCGCACGTGCGCGACGACGCTGTCGGTGCGGATTTCGAGGTTGCTGGTGTTCAGCGCCGGAGGAAGCGTGACGGCGATCGGATTGAACATCGCTCCAACGTCGCAGCCGTTGACGCAATTCCCGCAGTAGTGGCACGGCGGTCGGCCGTTGTGCGGACGCGTGAGCTGCGCGAGCCGCCGATGCGTGGACGGCCATCCGAGACTCTTGCACGCGGCCGTGAAGATCGTTTCCGCGCAGTTCAGCGGCATCGCCGGCAGGAACACGCCGTCCGGAAACTGCGGAAAGCCTTCGTACGCGGCGCTGACGCCGATGAAGCTCTCGACGCGATCGTAGTACGGCTTCATGTCCGCGTACGAGACCGCCCAGTCCATGCCGTATCCGTCGCGCGACGCGGCCTTGAACTCGTAATCGGCCATGCGGTCCGCCGCGCGCGCCCAGTGCAGCGTGCGCCCGCCGAGACACCGCGATCGTCCCCACCGGTATGTCGTCTCCGGCGCCGTCGTGTAGGGGTTCTCGACGTTGTCGATCATGATCCGGTAGTTGCGTTCGCTCCCGGCGTAGCGCCGCAGCACACCCGGTTCACCGAGCCCGCGGTAGTCGAGCTGGTAGAGGAAGGTGTGATGGAAGTCGCGCGCGGGATCGATACGCGCGCCCGCCTCGATCATCAGGACCTTCATGCCCACGCGCGTCAGCTCCATCGCGGCCCAACTGCCGCACGCGCCGGAGCCCACAACGATCGCGTCGTAGGTCGTCATACGACCCGGTGTTCCGGATGCTCGCACGCGGGGAAGCTCGCGTTGTAGGTATTCCCCTTGTAGTCGAGCGCCTCGATCGTGCCGGCCCGCGACGTGTAGAACGCGAACGTGTTCTGCGCTTTAATCAGACGATATGCGGCGTAGCATGGGTGCATCGCGCCGGTGTCGCGCTCGGGCCGCGACATCGCCTCGACGAGCGCCGCCTTGCCACGGTCGTCGGCGTCGTGGAAGCCGGCCTCCTTCAGCGCATGCATGGCGGCGCGCCATTGACGCACGGTACGCGGCGCCTGCTTCTCCGATGCCTGCAGTACGAAGTCCATGAAGTGCGCGCAGTGCGCCTCGCGCGCGCCCGGCGCGTCGTCGGTCGGAATCAGGATTTCGGTGAACGCGCTGAGCGCGGCGAAGTCGGCGCCGTCGAAGAACTTCGGTGTGTAGTTCCGCAGGATTGGCGGTTCCGGCGGCTGCGTGTGCGTGTCATCCATCACCTGCGCCGCTTCCAGCCAGGCGCCGAAGAACTCCCCTGCTGCCGGTGCGGCGAGCGCGTACCCCACCAGACGCAGGATCTCCCGACGATTCATCTCAGTTCGACGCGGGGGGGGTGGCCCCCCGGCCACCCCCCCCCCCACGCACGAGGGGGCCCCATCGAAACCCCCCCCCCACCCCGGGCGCCCCCCCAGCGCGCGGGAGCCCCCCCGCCGGCCCCCAAC